>CAZZVF010000272.1:0-4794 GCA_964657355.1 uncultured Buchnera sp. | reverse complement strand
CCGTGCCGGCGAAGAACAGGCGGAGGCGGCGATCTCCGTGCGATGTAAGGAGTTCCGGTGAAGGTCGAACCTCTCGAGATAGCGGATGTGAAGCTAATCACACCCGCCCGGCATGGTGACTCGCGTGGTTTCTTCTCGGAGACATGGTCAGAGGCCGCCATGCAGAAGGCGGGCATCGAGCTTCCGTTCGTGCAGGACAACCACAGCCTGTCGCAGGCGAAGGGCACCTTGCGCGGCCTGCATTGCCAGATCGGCGCACACCCGCAAGGCAAGCTGGTGCGCGTCGTGCGAGGCGCCATCTGGGACGTCGCGGTGGATGCACGCCAGGGCTCGCCGACTTACGGCAAGTTCGCCGCGGCAATCCTTTCGGCGGAAAACTGGAGCCAGCTGTGGATCCCGCCGGGCTTCCTGCACGGCTTCTGCACCACCGAGCCGGACACCGAGGTGATCTACAAGGTCACCAACATCTACGATCGGGCCGGTGAGCGCGGCGTCATCTGGGACGATCCGACGCTGGCCTTGCCGTGGCCGGTGGATGCCGCGGGCGTCCACCTGTCTGACAAGGACCAGGTCCTGCCTGGGTGGGATGCGGCAGAGGACTGGTTTCCCTCAAACGTGATATAACGGTTCAGAAATGATAGCGTTGCAGTGAGTACGACATCTTGAGCGGAACAGTAATGGTCACCGGCAGTTCGGGCCAGCTCGGCGCTGCACTGGCGCGGGCGCGCGGAGACCTGGTTGTTGTTGGCCGCCCCGAGTTCAATTTCGACCGGCCGCAGAGCATCCGTGACATCTTTCGTGCGCTGCAGCCCTCGCTCGTCGTCAACGCGGCGGCCTGGACAGCGGTCGATGCCGCCGAGACCGAGCCGGACGCTGCGCGGCGGGCCAACGAGGAAGGACCGCTTCTGCTGGCGGAACTTTGCCACGCGGCGGGCTGCAGGTTCATCCATGTCTCGACGGACTACGTCTTCGACGGCCTGAAGGGCGCGCCTTATGTCGAAACCGATGCGACCAGCCCGACCGGCGTCTACGGCACCACCAAGCGCGACGGCGAACTGGCCGTGCTCGCGGCGCATCCAGGTGCCGTGATCCTGCGCACGTCCTGGGTCTACGCCGAAACCGGGCGCAATTTCGTCCGGACGATGCTGGGGGCAGCCCAGCGTCTGCCGAGGCTGCGCGTGGTCGCCGACCAGGTCGGCTGCCCCACCAATGCGGATGATCTGGCAGCCTGCGTGCTCGGCGTGGCGGATCGCCTGCTGCTCGCGCCGCACGGATCGCAGGCCGGCGTCACTCATGCCGCCGGCACGGGCGACACGAGTTGGCACAGCTTCGCACTGGCGATCTTCGAAGAAGCAGGCAAGCACGGTTGGCCGGTCCCCGAAGTGGAGGCGATCGCCACGGCGGATTGGCCGACACCGGCACGGCGGCCGCCGGATAGCAGGCTCGACTGCTCGAGGCTGCACTCGGTATTCGGTTTGGCACTGCCGCCATGGCAGCCAAGCCTTGGGCGCGCTGTCGCCAATATCTGCGCAAGCTGGCCGCCCTTGCCCGCGCCCGGCTAGAGCGTGCACGGGACGCTCCCCAGCCAGGTCGCAATTGTGCTGTCCACCCGGAACGGCCGCGACTTCCTGTCTGAACAACTCGAAAGCTTCTGCATGCAGTCGCACGTTGACTGGCGGTTGTTCTGGCGCGACGACGATTCCGACGATGAGACGACCTCGCTTATGCACGGCTTTGCAGCCAGCCAGGAGGCGGGACGTGTGGTCGATTTCAACGACCACGCCGGGCGCAGAGGCATTACCTCGAGCTTCATGGACCTGGTGCGAAGGTTGCCGGGCGGTCGGATCGTGGCCTTCGCCGACCAGGACGATGTCTGGCTGCCGCATAAGCTGGAGCGGGGAGTCGCCGCGTTGCAGGCCGTTCGCGCGGACAGGCCCGCGCTCTATTGCGCACGTCAGGTGCTGGTGGACCGTGAGCTTCATCCCATCCGGCTGAGCGCTAAAGTCGCCGACGCGCCAGGTTTTCCTCAGGCGATGACGCAGAACATCGCGACCGGCTGCACGGTGATGCTCAATCCAGCAGCCGCTGCCCTGCTGGCGGCCTCGAACCCGCCGCCTGAGACGCTGCACGACTGGTGGGCCTACCTGATGGTCACTGCGTCCGGCGGCGAGGTGATCATCGATGACGAGCCGGTGGTGCTTTACCGCCAGCATAACCACAACGCGGTGGGCGTGCCGCTCTCCCCGGCGAAGCGCGCCGTGGCCGCCGTCCGGCGCGGGCCGAACGTGTTCATGCGGACCTTTCGCGCCCACATGGAAGCTTTGGAGCAACACCGCGACGTGCTGTCGGCGCCGGCGAAGGAGTCGCTGGCCAAGATCAGCGCCGGCTTGCACGACGGCTGGAGTCTGCGTCTGCGCGCCCTGGCGCTGCCGGGCCTGCACCGCCAGCACTGGGCGGAGACACAGTTGTTCAGGTTGTGGTTCCTGCTCGGCTGAGCATTCGCCTCGGAGCGCAGGAAAGGCGCGCCGGATGACCGCCGTCGCGTATCCTCAAACGCTCTCTCAGGCTTCTTCGGTCGCCACCTCGAGCCCGACCGCCTGCCCAAGGCGTTCGAGGCGGCGGGTGACGCTGTCGCCGCCGAAAACTCCGGCGCCGCCGGCGATCCTGAGCACCAGCTTCGCAGGCGTCCGCGCGAGCGACGTCACGGCCAGCAGTTCGGGGGTTCCGCCCGACAGCGTGTAGGCAAGCCGCAAAGCGGTGCCCAACGCTTCGGCCCGGCGCACCGTGGAGAGCTCCAGCAACATGCGTGCGGGGGCAAGGAACGGCGTGTCCGGTTCTGCCTCGTAACGCAGCGCTATGGTGAGGGCGAGAAAGGCGCGCGCGTGATGATCGAGTGCCACGCAAGGCTGCCGGAACACACGGTGAAACGCCTGTTCAGCGCGATATTCCGGATGATCGTGACTGCCGCTGTCGCTCATCCAGCAGGCCGCTTCGCGAAGTACCAGATCCTGTGCGGTTTCGGTGGGAAACAGCGGCGCCGTCCAATCGATCAGCGCCGGCGGCATCTTGTTGCTGCGGCTGGAACGATCCGCCATCTCCTGGCCGGCTGCGATAAGCGGGTTCAGCGCCTTCGCCTCGGCCGGCACGTGCTGCATGAACCAGCCTTCGCGCAGACCGTTTGCCGAAAAGATTACGCGCCGCGCTGCCGTCGCGCGCAGCAGGCGGCGCAGCACCACGGCGGCGTAAGGCAGATCCTCGACACGCCTGCGCGACATACCGGGCAGCCGTTCGAGCGCCCGTTTGTTCGCAGCACCGATGACGCCGGCGAGGTCGCGCGCCTCGTCGCGCCCGATGGTGTAGTGGTGGACGATGGCGAGCGGGTAGGCGGTCTGCTCCATGTGGATGCGCGCCATCGCCCGCCATGCACCGCCGACGAGATAGAGATCGCGCCCCGCGCCTTCCTGCAGGAACGAGACGGTTTCCAGGGTCTCCTCCGCAATGGCGCGGGCGCGGACGATGTCGCCGCCGGCGCGGTCGGACAGGCGCAGAACGCCGAGCGGCAACGTGCGCGCGGCGAGCAGCTTGCCGGCGCGCAGATGCACGACTTCGAGCGACCCCCCGCCGATATCCGCGAGAATGCCGTCTGCGTTCGGGATGCCGCACAACAGGCCTTCGGTGGCGAATGCGGCTTCCTGCTCGCCGGACAGAATCCTGATGCACAGGTTCGGTATGGTGGCTTTCAGGGCGGCGACGAAAGCGGGTCCGTTCTCGGCGTCGCGCACTGCTGCCGTGGCAAGCACCTCGAACGGTTGCGCACCCATCGCGTGCGCAAGGGCCGCATAGCGCGACATGACGACGAGCGACTGTTCGACCCCTTCCGCGAGCAGGCGCCCGGTCTGCTGCAAGCCTCGTCCGAGCCGGAGCACCGCCTTCTCATTGAAGATCGGGATAGGGTTGCGCCCTTGGCCCTCGAAGACGACTAAACGTACGGAATTGGATCCAAGGTCCACGACGGCGGAACGCGAATGATCACTGTGCGGCATGAAGGTCCTGGAAAAGCGAGATCGCCGGGGATGCGCGCGGGTATTGCTATTCCTCGAGCTCCAGGAAGAACTGGTCCGCTTCCTCGTCGTAGTTGAACAGCTCGGCGAAGCGGCTCCAGGCGATCACCGCACGCAGCGTATCCTCCGCATAATCCGGCGACATGTGATCTTCGAGTTCGTCGCGAAAGCGTACGGCGCTGGCCCGGTGGTTCCAACGTTCATCGAGAACGCCTCTGATCGTGGAGGCAAGTTTCACATGCGCGCGCAATGCCGCGGCGAACAGTTCCTGGCGCGTGTCGGTATCCGCATTAGCGAATTGCCGCCCGCTCTCCGTCAGCTTGATGTCGCCCTCTTCGAGTTCTCCGAACCGCAGCAACGCGAGCGTCTCGCCGAGCGGCAGCAATTCGTCGAGTTCGAGCTGCAGCGTCGCTGCCAGGGCCGGCAGGTCGGCGCGTCCGCGATAAGGTTCGGCGGCTACGGTCTCGATCAATCCCGAAACCAGGTTCACGCCGACCGGATGCAGCGCGACCATGACTTCGGCCGCCGGTGCGCCGGCGGCTTGCGGCGCCGGCACGCTGGTCGCGCGCCGCGTCATCAAGGCGTAGATGTCATCGACGAATTTCCGAAATGCGAAGTCGTGCCGGTTGCGCGGATGCGGGAACGGTACCCGCAACTCCTGGGCGACGCGGCCGGGATTGGACGAGAACACCAGGATGCGGTCGCACATGAGCACCGCCTCCTCAATGTTGTG
>CAZZVF010000271.1:0-4809 GCA_964657355.1 uncultured Buchnera sp. | reverse complement strand
AGGCCATCAAACCAGCATCAGCCCTTCATCGGTGATACTGGCGGCACGGCCGGCGTGGCCCTCACCCAATATCATTTCGTTGTGCGCGGCACCCGAGGGGATCATCGGGAAGCAGTTCGCGGTCTTGTCGACGTTGATGTCGGCGACGACCGGGCCCGGTTCCGCGAGCATGCGGAGGATGGCCACGTCGAGTTCGCCAACGTTGCGCGCACGCAGTCCGGTGGCATGGAAGCTTTCGGCCAGCTTCACGAAATCGGGCAGTGCGGCACTGTAGCTTTCGGAATAGCGCGAGCCGTGCAGCAGCTCCTGCCACTGCCGCACCATGCCCATATATTCGTTGTTCAGGATGAAAACCTTCACAGGCAGGCGATATTGCGCGAGCGTGCCGAGCTCCTGGATGTTCATCAGGATGCTGGCTTCGCCGGCGATGTCGATGGCGAGCGCATCGGGGTTGCCGACCTGCACGCCCATCGCAGCGGGAAGCCCGTAGCCCATGGTGCCGAGGCCACCGCTGGTCATCCAGCGTTGCGGGCGTTCGAAGCGGAAATACTGCGCGGCCCACATCTGGTGCTGGCCGACTTCGGTGCTGATGAACGTGTCGCGGCCCGATGCGCGGCAGAGTTCGTAGAGCCGTTGCACGGCGTATTGCGGCTTGATGATGGCGGACGGCGTCATGTCCTGTGCGAAGCCAAGGCTGTCGCGGCCGCGCCAGGCGTCGATCTGCTCCCACCACGCGGCGAGACCCCCGGCCGGGCGGGACGTCGCGTCCTGGTCCCAGGCTGCGATCATGGCGCGGAGGATTTCGGTCGCGTCGCCCACGATCGGTACGTCCACGCGCACGTTCTTGTTGATGCTGGACGGGTCGATGTCGGCGTGGATCTTGAAGCTGCCGGGGCTGAAGGCGTCGAGGCGCCCGGTCACCCGGTCGTCGAAGCGGGCGCCGATATTGAACATGACGTCGCAGCCATGCATTGCGAGGTTGGCTTCGTAGGTGCCGTGCATGCCCAGCATGCCGAGGAAGAGCGGGTCGGCAGCCGGAAAGGCGCCGAGGCCCATCAGCGTGTTGGTGCAAGGGAAACCGGCCATGCGAACGAAGCGGGCGAGCAGGTCAGACGCTTCCGGTCCGGCATTGATGACGCCACCGCCGGCATAGACGACCGGGCGGCGTGCTGCCTTGAGGGCGCGGACCGCGTGCAGGATCGCGGCAGGGTCGGGCTGCGTGATCGGCCGGTAGCTGCGGTGGGGCAGCTTCGAGGGCGAGGCGTAGGGTGCCTTTCCGATCAGCACGTCCTTCGGCAGGTCCACGACCACCGGGCCTGGCCTGCCGGTGCGCGCGACATAGAAGGCTTCGTGCACGACCCGAGCGAGATCGGTGCCCCGCCTGACCAAGTAATTGTGCTTGGTAGCCGGGCGCGTGATGCCGGTAGTGTCGGCTTCCTGGAATGCATCGTTGCCGATGAGGTGGGTGGGCACCTGGCCGGTGAGACAGACGAGCGGGACGCTGTCCATCAGCGCGTCCAGCAGGCCGGTGACGGCATTGGTGGCGCCGGGCCCGCTGGTGACGAGGACGACGCCGACGCGGCCGGTGCTGCGCGCGTAGCCTTCAGCGGCATGCACGGCGGCCTGCTCGTGGCGAACCAGGATGTGGCGGATGGCGCTCTGCTGGAACAGGGCGTCGTAGATCGGCAGTACCGCCCCGCCAGGGTAGCCGAAGATGACTTCGACGCCCTGCTCGACGAGCGCCTGGAGGAGGATTTCGGCGCCCGTATGCGCCGGCTCGTCCATGTGTGTCGTGTCAGGCTTGTGTGTGATGGCGTTCATGATGGGCTCCGCTGCGGCGGACGCTTACGGGGGATCGCCCGAGCAGTCAAGTTTAGCGGATAATTAAATTCTAAAACTTTGACCATTTAAGCAATTTAAGTTCTTAAAGCGGCGCCCTGGTGTCAGATATGCATTATTATCGTCAGTTGCGGTACCGAAGAACGCCATCGATGTGGCGGCCTTCGGTTGCCGGACGGTGCGGCTATTGGCCGCACCGCCTTTCCTGCAGCGGGCAAACGGCAAAGCGTCATGTTGGCTTATGAAGAATATGAAGCCTTGTGAATGGCTGCGTTTACGGTGCGTTACATTGCAGCCGGATCCGGCTGCAGGCTGCGCCGACGTTTTCGGCGGTGATGCGTGTTGGCAGCGTCAGCTGATCGGCCGCCAGAGGATGATGCCTGAACCAGGTCGCCTGCCGCTTCGTGTACTGGCCGGTTGCCAGGGTGGCGAGCCGGGATGCCTCGGCCATCGGGATCTCGCCGCGGAGCATGGCGGAGAGTTCGGGAACCCCATGCGCCCGCATTGCCGGCAAGGATGGATCGAGGAGCTGCGTCAGCAGGGCACGTACCTCGTCGACGGCTCCGGTATCGAGCATGGCGGCGAACCGCGTTTTGATTGCGTCGCGGAGTTGGTCGCGCGGCGGTTCGAGAAGTATCGCCCGCCAGGTCCATGGTGAGGCTTCGGCACTCTGCAGCCGTTTCCATGCGGCGAGGCCCTTGCCTGTCCCTCGCCAGACTTCCCACGCCCGTGCAAGCCGCTGGCTGTCGGCGGGGCGCAGGGTGGCGGCGGTGTCGGGGTCGACCGCGGTCAGTCGCGCGTGGAGCGGTTCGGGACCCAGCACGCGCAGCATCGTACGGGCCTCGTCGCGGGCTTCCTGGCCAGGATCGGGGATTTTGGCCAGGCCCATTTTCAGGGCGTCGAAATACAGGCCGCTCCCGCCGCAGAGGATGGGTTGCAGCCCGGCTGTGTGCGCGGCCCCGATCTCCGCTGCGGCGCAAGCTCGCCACCAGGCGACGTTGCCAGGCTCGGCTGCGGCCCTGACGCCGTAGAGCCGATGCGGCAGGGCCGCTTCCTCGGCCACGGTGGGGCGTGCGGTGAGGATGCGTAGTTCGCGGTAGACCTGCATCGAGTCGGCGTTGATGACGACGCCGCCGACTTGCTGCGCGAGGGCCGACGCCAATGCCGATTTGCCGCTGCAGGTCGGCCCCGCAATGGCGATCACGGTTTTGGGGCAGCTTTGCGATGACGCGGGGTTGCCTGCATCCGGCTGCGCTGTCATGGCGGCGGGATGCAGCATGTTCTGACCTTGGTAGCCGACCGTGAGGCGATCGGGCTCACCCGGGCAATGATCGAGCGGGTTCGTGATGCTGCCGGGCCGTGCGGCCATGCAGCGATACTTTCGCCGGACGAGGCGGTCGATATTCCATTCGAAAGCGCGCCCGACATGGCGGCGGCCCGGCAGGCGCTCGGTGGCGCGGCGGTGGACGTGCTCGCCACAGGTGCTGCGGCGCGGCGGCGGAAGCTGCTGGTGGCCGACATGGACAGCACGATTGTGACCAGCGAAACGCTGGACGACCTCGCGGCGTTAGCCGGCGTCGGCGAGAGAGTGGCGGACATCACGCGCAGAAGCATGAACGGTGAGGTGGAATTCCGCGAGGCTCTGCTGGAGCGCGCCGCATTGCTGGCCGGGCTCGGGCTCGATGCGCTGGAAGCGACGTGGCGCGCGGTCAGACTAACGAAGGGGGCGCGAACGTTGGTGGCGACCATGCGGGCGCATGGCGCGCGTACGGCGCTGGTCTCCGGCGGGTTCAGCTTCTTCACCAGCCGGGTCGCCGCGTGGTGCGGGTTCGACGAACACCACGCCAATCGTCTGCTCGACGATGGCGCGAGGCTCACCGGCATGATCGAGGAGCCTGTACTCGACCGCGCGGCGAAGCGGGCGGAGTTGAGGCGCCTGGCGGCGTCACTTGGGCTTGCGCGCGAGGAGACGCTCGCGGTGGGCGACGGTGCGAACGACCTGGGGATGTTGGGCGAGGCTGGGCTCGCCGTGGCGTTTCATGCGAGGCCCGTGGTCGCGGCGCAGATCGTCAATCGGGTGGAGCATGGCAATCTGCGGGCATTGCTTTTCGCCCAGGGCTATCGGGCAGACGAATTCGCCGCCGAGTGAACGCGGCATCCGGCACGGGGAGCTAGCCGCTTTTCAGGCAGTCGGCGACGGCGCGGCCTGCCTCCATGCCGGTTTTGGCGGTGTGCCAGCTGACGGACATCTTGCATTTGACGGCGACGGGTTCCGGCGCGTGCACGGCAAGGGCGTGGTCGACGCATTCGCGCCACTCGCTCATCGCCGGGTTGGTCTTCATGACAAGTTCGCATGTCTGCACCAGGGCTTTCGAACCGGGCGGCTGGTTTGTCGTCGCCATGTGTTTCAACGCGCGGGCGGCGGCCACTTCGGCATGGATGCAGGCGCCCTTGGTGCCTTTGCGGTCCGCGCAGGAGGTGTTGTAGGCGTCCCAGCCGACGAAGAGGTCGGGTCCGGTCAGGCCTGCGATCGACTGATAGGTGGCCTGATCGGAGCGCATTTCCATCGCGCAGTCGGAAATGCCCTGGGTGGCGGCTTCGGCGGCGAGTTTGTCGGGCGCTTCCTGGTCGAGCGAGGCATCGTGGTCCTTCGAGAGCTCTTGCTGGACGATGCCGAGCATGACCGAGGCGGAATACGCCGGATTGCTCGCGCAGACGGTTTCCGGGGTCAGCGGTGCGGCTGCGCAGGCCGCCGATGGGGCCGCAATGGCGAGCAGCAACGTGGATCCGACCCAGAACTTCATGGTGCCTCGCTGCGGCGGACTCGTGCCGCGACCAACCCGAACATGCGGCCATCGATGGCAGCGAGCCCAAGGGCGATCAAGCCCATGCCTGCGACGGCTTGGGGCCGGATCGGTTCCGCCAGGAAGACGGCGCCGAGCAGAAGCGCGCTGACGGGCACGAGCAAGG
>CAZZVF010000270.1:0-4814 GCA_964657355.1 uncultured Buchnera sp. | reverse complement strand
GCCGCCCTAGCGCATCTCCTCCACAGGAACGACGCCAAGAACAGCCAGGCCCGAGCGGATGACGGCAGCCGTGGCCGCCACAAGAGCCAGTTTCGCCCGCGTTTCCACCGGCTTGCTCTCTTGCAGGAACCGCAGCGCGGCATCGTCGCGCCCTTGATGCCACAGTGTATGAAAGTCGGCCGCCAAGTCATAGAGAAAAAACGCGATTCGGTGCGGCTCCCTTGCAGAAGCAGCTCCTTCGACCAGCCGCGGCCAGGCAATCAGCCGCCGTATCAACGCGAGCTCGGGCACCGCCTGCAGCGAGGACAGGTCCGCCCCGGCCAGCGCCTCCGCCGTCGTCGCCTCCGCGCCGGATTGCTCCGCCGCGAGACGCAGCACCGACCGGCAGCGGGCATGCGCGTACTGGACGTAGAACACCGGATTGTCGCGCGTCTGCGCCACCGCGAGATCGAGGTCGAACTCCATCTGCGCATCCGGCTTGCGCGTCAGCATCGTGAACCGCACCGCATCACGCCCGACCTCGTCGATCAGGTCGCGCAAGGTGATGAACGTGCCGGCCCGCTTGCTCATGCGCACCGGCTCACCGTTGCGCACCACATGCACGATCTGGCACAGCACGATGTCCAGCGTCTCGCCATGCTCCGCCACAGCGCGAACCGCCGCCTTCATGCGCGAAACATAGCCGCCGTGATCGGCACCCCAGACGTCGATCATCACCTGCGCACCACGCGCCACCTTGTTCGCATGATAGGCGATGTCGTTGGCAAAATACGTGTTCGTGCCATCGGACTTCCGCAACGGCCGATCCACGTCGTCGCCGAATTTCGTCGCCGCAAACAAGGTCTGCTCGCGCGGCTCCCAGTCGTCCGGAGTCTTGCCCTTCGGCGGTTCCAACACGCCTTCGTAAATCAGTCCACGCTCATGCAGATGCTCGATCGCCCGGTCCGCCGCCCCGCTCTCCAGCAACGCACGCTCCGAGGAGAAAACATCCTGCTCCACGCCGAGCGCCGCGAGGTCCTCCCTGATCGACTCGAGCATCATCCCGATGGTGACGTCCCGCACCAGGTCCAGCCAACCGGCAGGCGGCGCGATCGTGGCCCGCGGCCCCGCCAGCCCGTCGCCATATCCCGCCACCAGCGCCAAGCCCACCGGCACCAGGTAGTCGCCGCCGTACTGCAATCCGCCCGGCACCTGGCCCGCAAATTCCTCCGCCGTCATGGCCGTGCCCAGCGCCTGCAAATACCGCCAGTACGCCGCCCACGCCAACGCCGCCACCTGCGCGCCGGCGTCGTTGATGTAATACTCCTTGGTCACATCGAACCCTGCTTTCTTCAGCAAGTTCGACAACGCGTCGCCCACCACGGCACCCCGGCAATGCCCGATATGCATCGGCCCGGTCGGGTTGGCCGAGACATACTCCACATTGACCCGCACACCCCGCCCCAGCGTGCTGCCGCCGTAAGCCTCGCCCGCCCGGAGGATCACCGGCAACTGCGCCCGCAGCACATCTTGTACCAGACGAATGTTAACAAACCCTGGCCCCGCGGCCTCGGCCGACGCGATCCCCGGCGCCCCCTGCAAAGCCCGAACCAGCTCGGCCGCAATCTCGGCCGGCTTGCGCCGTGCCGCCTTCGACGCCACCAGCGCCGCATTGGTCGCCATATCGCCATGCGCCTCATCGCGCGCCGGCGTCACCTCGACCTTGGCCGCGACCTCGTCAGGCAGCCCGGGAACGCATGAGGCCAACGCAGACAGAACCTGCCCACGCACATCGTTAAAGAGATTCTGGGTCATGATGCGACGGACCTAACCGAAACCCGCCTTTCAGGGAATGCCCGGCCGAATTCGGTACCAGTCTAACCCGCCAGCCCTAACAGGACGTAAAGCCCCTCGCCCGGCCGGGTGCCCTACCAACCGGGGCGCCCTACCAAAACGCCCGCGGCGCCTTGAACGGCAACATCGCCTGCACCCAAGGCGCGCAGAACCGGTCCAGCGACAAGCTCTCATGCACCGCGGTGACGCCCTCGCCCAGCAAATGCGCCTGCACCACCGACCGCGCATAAAACGGCGCATCCGTCAGCGTCTGCGCCACCCGCGCGCGCGTCCCTGCATCGGCATGGGTCGAACGGGCCAGCCGCCACAACGTCGGCTGCAACGCCTGCAAACCCGGCAGCGCAAACTCTTCCGCCCGGTTCATAGCATCATAGCGCAAACCTGTCGCCAACGTCGCACCCGACCGCAAACGCCGGTCGTAAACCACCGCCACCCCGTCGCGCAGCGGCGCCCTGCACCAGTCCCAATCGGCAAACCCATCCTCCAGCGGCTCGTCGCCCGAATTGGTGTCGAAATACGCCGTCCCATTCCATGACAATGCAGGCTCGCGCAGCGACACTTCCACCCGCGCCCGCGGTGCGATCGGCGACCACCGGTGCTTGCCGTCGCCCGCCAGATCCACCTCGTGCGTCGCCAACCCCGGCGGATAAATGCGTATCGTGCCACGCACGCGGCGCGGCACAGGGCTCGTCACCTCCGCCAGATCGATCACCAGCGCCGTCCCGTCCCATGCCAGAGACGAAGGCCCGATCACGAGATTATGCACGTCGCGCTGTAACGCACCGCGCTTGCGCTCCGTCATCGCCCAACGCGAACGCTTGCCATACAACGCCACATTCATCGTGCAGTGGTCGAACGGATCGCCGCCGCCATGCCGGCGCGCCCATTTATACCACGGCGAAAATACGCTGCCGATGAACGCGATGACCGTCAGCCCCTGATACCCGTCATCGCTCAGCGCATCGACATACCACCAGGCATAGCCGCGCTGCCCGACCGCCCTGTCGAAGCCCGGCTCCTGGAAGCTGCCGATGCCGCCTGCAGATCCTCGATCACCGATTGCGCCGCCTGCCGCCCCGACAATGCCGCCATCGGCACGCCCGCCCCCGGATGGCAACTGCCCCCCGCCAGATAAAGCCCCGGCACTTTCGTCCGGCTCCCCGGCCTGCGGAAACTCGCCATCGCCCCGTGCACCGCCGGTCCGTACAGCGCTCCCCCCGTCGCCGGAAACAACGCCGCGAAATCCTGCGGCGCGGCCGTCACCGTCGCCGCCGCGGTCGGGCGTACGTGCAATCCGCAACGCCGCAGAACCGCAAAAGAACGCTCGGCACATGCATCGATCTCCCTCGTCGTAAGCGGCTCCGTGTCGCCCGTCGCCGGCGCATTCACCAGGCACAGCAGCCGCTCCGCACCCGCCTTTATCGTCGAACGCGCCAGCCCGTCATCGTCGCGGTCCTGCGCACACACATAAACCGTCGGCTCGTCCGGCAATCGCCCTGCACCGAGCGCCGCGAATTCCCGCCGGTAATCGCGCGAAAAGAACACATTGTGCCGGACCAACGGGAAACCCTCCGTCTCAGCCTGCATCGCCCACGTCACCGCCGACAGCGAGCGCGCGCCCGGCGCCGTTCCTGGCACGGCACGCGACGCCGCCTCGCCGAACAATCCCGCTGCCAGTGCGGCCGTATCGGCGTTCAGCACGACAGCATCCGCCTCCACAATTTCGCCGCCCTCGAGCAGCAATCCTGTAACCTTGCCGCCTCTTACGAGAACGTCGCCGACACCAGCGCCATAGCGAACCCGAGCGCCATGCTTTTCCGCCAGCGCCACAAGCGCATCCGCAACACGGCGCATGCCCCCCTGCACCATCCACACCCCGTCGCGTTCCACATGCGCCACCAGCATGAGCGTGGCCGGCGCCAGAAACGGCGACGACCCGCAATATGTGGCATAGCGGCCGAACAACTGCTGCAATCGTGCATCCTTGAAGTGTGCGCCCAACGCCGACCACATGGTGTCGAATGGCTTGATCGACAGCAGATCGCCCAGGCCCAAAACGCCAGCATCCCGCACCAGCGAGAACGGCGTCGGCCGCCGCCCACGTATGAACGAAGTCTCCAGCGTCTCGTAGATCCGCCGCGAATGGGCGCAGAACGCGAGAAATCCCCTCGCCTCCGCAGCCCCGGCAAACTCCCCGATCGCCGCCGCCGTCCGCCCGGTATCGGCAAACAGGTCGAGATGCGCCGCGCCGCGCCACGCATGCCGCGCCAGCACGCCCGCTTGCATCAGTGTCAAATACTGCGAGAGCTCCGCACCCGCGGCGCGGAACAGCTCCTCGAACACCCAGCGCATGGTGAACACGGTCGGCCCCGCATCGATCGCAGCGCCCCCCGCCACGACCTCCCGCATCTTGCCGCCCGGCGTCGCCGCGCGTTCATAGACGGTCACCTCGGCGCCCGAGGCCGCCAGCAACAGCGTGGCCGACAGCCCGCCGACGCCCGCCCCGACAATGGCGACGCGCTCCCTCGCCATTCCCCTCACCCTCCCCGAAAGCCGCTTGACACCTGTGTCATCTAAAGCTGACACTCGTCCTGACAACAAGGCCTGACAGTCAGCGGCAACCCGGCTTTCATCAAGGGCGAGAAACCATGGATCCCTTGTCGCGCATCGAACGCAGCCTGACCACCGCCCTCGCTCTGGCCGACGGCCCCGGTTGCCCCAAACTCCTGGCCGCCGCCATGCGCCACGCCGTCTTCCCACGCGGCGCCCGCATCCGCCCCCGCCTCAGCCTCGCCGTTGCCGCATCCTGCGGGGACGACGCGCCCGACGCCGCCAGCGCCGCCGCCGCCGCCATCGAAATGCTGCATTGCGCATCCCTGGTGCACGACGATCTCCCCTGTTTCGACGATGCGGACACGCGGCGCGGACAGCCCAGCGTACATGTCGCCTACGGTGAACGCCTCGCCGTTCTCGCCGGCGAC
>CAZZVF010000269.1:1139-4823 GCA_964657355.1 uncultured Buchnera sp. | reverse complement strand
TCTCGAGCAGCTCGAAGTAGTCGTGCAGCACCGGGGCACGCATGAACAGGCTGGAGGCGAAGTTCACGGCCGCTTCCAGGCGACCGATCAGCAGGGTCGCGAAGCCCATGAAGGCGACGATGTCGGAGACCGCGGCCTTGCCCTGCAAATGCAGCAGCGCGCCGGCGACGACGATGGTGATGACGGCGAGCGTGCTTGCGCCGCGGGTTAGCACGGTGACCACGGCCCACCAGTTCAGCACCGGAAACTGGTGACGCACCACGTTCTCGACGATGCCGGCGAAGGCGCGTGCCTCGGCCTGAAGACGGCCGAAGGACTGCACGGCGACCACGTTGGACAGCGCGTCCTGTGCCATGCCGGCGAGTTCAGAGTGGGCTGCTTCGGCACGGCCCTGACCGGCCTGGGTGCGGCGAATGACGAGGGTGGTAACGGTGGCGAACACGGCGACCAGGGCCACCAGCACCAGCGACAGGCGCCAGTTGAGGAACGCCGAGAGCGGCAGGAGCACCAGCACGGCGACGTAGGTGGCGAGGTTTTCCTTGAAGAAGGTGAGCGTCAGGGCAAACAGCGAGTCGGAGCCGGACACCATGGTTTTCATGACGCCGCCCGACTGGACGGCCGAGTGGAACGACGGCGGCAAGCCGAGCACGTGGTTGAAGCAGCGGCTCATGGCCGACAGCCTGGTGCGGTGGGCGATGCGCTCGGCGCCGACGGCGGTTGCGATGTTCACGCCGATGCCCATCGCGCCGATCGCGATCCACGCGGCGACCAGCGTCAGACCCTCGCGGAACAAAGCTGCATGGGGCGTCGTGTCGGTGCGGGCGAGCAGGCCGATGACGTGGCCGAACAGCAGCGGATCGAGAAATTGCAAGGCTGCAACTGCAAGGTTTCCGGCGGCGAGCATCGCCACAGTGCGCCGGTTTTGCGCCAGCAGTCCAAGCACGCGGCTATAGGTGCGGATAAGTGACATGACGTTGTCCACGAGGTTCGGCTGATCGGAGCGGGCTGCTTCGATGGGGAGAACCTAGGGGGCGAGTACGGCGGAAGTTGGGCAGCGCAGGTGCAGCATGAAGGCGAACCGGCCTTGTAGGGGGCGCCTCGACGGTAAGCCCTAATCAGCAGGGTTCGGGGGTGAACGCCACGCTGGGGTCGACGAATTCCTGCTGCGCCGCGACGGTCAGGAGTTCGCGGGACCCGGCCTCCACCGTGCGGCGGATCAGGCCGTGGACGGAACTGGCCGCGTAGCCAAGGGCGGCTGCAGCACTGCCGGATCGAATGAGATGATACAGGAACAACGCGGCCATTGCGTCGCCCGCGCCGTTGCCAGCAAACGCCAGCCGGGGCGTGCGGAGGAGGGCAAAGCCTTCGTCGGAGCGTACGAGGAGGTCGAGTGCGTCGTCAGGCGTGCTTTCGGTGAGGAGGCTGGTTACCAGGACCGCGCGCGGTCCGCCCCGCCGCATGCGCGCCCGAAGTGTTTCCACCGCAGTTTTCACGTCGTCGAGGCTGGTGCAGGACGCTTCGGTCAGCAAACCGAGTTCGAACTGGTTGGGGGTGAGTACGTCCGAGCAAGGCACCGCACGATCGCGGAAGAACGCGGGGATCTCGGGCCGCACATAGACGCCCGGCCCGTCGTCGCCCATGACCGGATCGCAGCACCAGATCGCCTGGGTATTGGCCGCACGCACCCGATCCGCCGCATCCAGAATGACGCCGCCAGTTGCCGCATCGCCGACATAGCCGGACAGCACGCCGTCGCAGGAGGCGAACACGCCGCGGTCCGCAATGCCGTTGACCAAAGCTGCGATCATGTCGCCGGAATAGACCTGACCGGCATGGCCACCGTAGCCCGGATGGTTGGAGAACTGGACGGTGTTGACGGCCCACACTTCGGCGCCGAGCCGCTGCAGGGGGAACATGGCGGATGCGTTGCCGACATGGCCGTAGGCGACCCAGGACTGTAGCGACAGGATGTTCATCAGGCGGCCTCGGTTTTGGCGGGGTGACGCGTGTTGCACCGCGTCGGTGGGCACATTATACGCCGTTGCTTGCGCTGCCGGTCGGTATCGGGGGCGTTCCAGAGAAAAGGCCCGCTGCCATGAAGTCCGGCATCCATCCCGACTACCATCCGATCACCGTCATCATGACGGACGGAACCACCTATCAGACGCGTTCGACTATGGGTAAGGCCGGCGACACCATTCGCCTGGACATCGACCCCAAGTCGCATCCGGCGTGGACGGGCGTTCAGCGCATGATGGACACGGGCGGGCAGGTCGCGAAGTTCAACAAGAAGTTCGCCGGGCTGGGAATCAAGAAGGCTACCTAAGGGGTGCCGAAAAACTTCATAAAAATGGGTTATGGCAGGTCTTGAACCTGCCCGACCAGCTGACAAAATCTTGCAGCGTCGGAGATGCCCAACGGGGTCTCCGGGCGTGGTGGACCGGTCCGGTTCGGGCGGTCCGTTCAGTCAACCTTGCTGTTGCAGGAGGTTTTTCATGACGTACGACTTCGCACCGCTTTTCCGTACAGCTATCGGCTTCGATCGGCTGGCGCGTCTCGTTGACACGGCTGCCGAGGCTGCAGCGACTCCAGCCTATCCTCCTTACAATATCGAGAAGACAGGTGAGGACGCCTATCGCCTGACCATGGCGATCGCGGGTTTCGGACCCGAGGATCTCGAGATCGTTGTCAAGGACAACACGCTTATCGTGACCGGCCGGATTGCCGACGAGGCGCCCAAGGCCGAGGTTCTGCATCGCGGTATTGCCGGCCGCGCGTTCGAGCGCCGGTTTGTGCTGGCCGACCATATCGTGGTCGACGGTGCCGACCTGAAGAACGGCTTGCTGCATGTTGGCCTGAAACGGGTGGTTCCCGAGGCACTGAAGCCTCGCCGGATCAGCATCGGCACCAACCAGCCGGCAATCGCCAACGATAGCCAGCAGGTCTTCGAACAGAAAGCCGCTTAATAGAGCAATGGGCCGGGGGATGCTGAATCCCCCGGTTCTGCTTAAGCCGTGATGCCCGGCTGAGTGGTCTATGGCCGCTTGCCGAATACGCTCTCTGCCGCACCCTTTGCAGCGGACTTCTCGCCGATCTTGTTGTTCACTCTGGCGATCTCGTCTTGCAGCGCTGCGACATAGTCACGCAGGTCTGCGATACTGAGGGCGTCGAGTGGAGGCTTTTCCAGCAAAGCCTGCTTTCTTGGCTTGGGAACTTCTTCTTCGAACATTGCAACTACCCTTGACCGGTCATGGTGTGCCGCCCCATATCCCGCCTTCATAGCTGAAATGATGGCGTGCCCCAGCTGCGGGACCTATCCGAAGCTTACGAGAGCTCAAAGCTTTCGCGAGCAGGAGATCGGGACCCTTCGGCCTGGACGCGGCCTGCGCCGAAGGATGAACGACGATGACTCTGCCCTTGATGCCAAAGGCCACTGCGGTTTGGCTAATCGACAAGACCGCGCTGACATTCGACCAGATCGCCGATTTCTGCGGCATGCATCCGCTCGAAATCCAGGCCATCGCGGACGGTGAGGTCGCCCAGGGTATCAACGGTTACGATCCCGTGGCGAACAGCCAGGTGTCGGCCGAGGAGATCGTGCGCTGCGAGAAGGATCCCGAAGCGCGGCTCAAGATGATGCCGATCACGTCGCATACGCCGAAGAAGCAGAAGGGCGCGCGCTAT
>CAZZVF010000269.1:0-1129 GCA_964657355.1 uncultured Buchnera sp. | reverse complement strand
ATACGCCGGTCGCCAAGCGCAACGACCGTCCAGATGGCATCGCGTTCGTGCTGCGTAACTATCCACAATTGTCGGAAGCGCAGGTCATCAAGTTGCTCGGCACGACCAAGGACACAATCCAGAAGGTGCGCGATCGCCAGCACTGGAACAGCGTCAACATCAAGCCGCGCGACCCGGTGATCCTCGGCCTGTGCACGCAGACCGACCTCAACGCGATGGTAAATGCGGCCAACGACCGGTTGGCGCGTGAGGGCCGTGCCGTGCCACCGCCGCCGCAGATCGAGACCGACGAAGCAGCCTGATCGCTCTATGTTCGGCGCACGATAGAGGTTTGTCGCAGAGAAGGCGTGACCCGGGGGCTGCATAGAGCCCCCGGCAATGCCCAGACCGTAAGATCTCAGGCGGTTCTCAATCGTTCCAGTTCTTCCTTGAGCTTCAGCTTCTGCAACTTGAGTTTCGACAACGCCGTGTCGTCGGGCTTCGGGCGGTGGTCCTCGTCGAAAATCTGTGCTTCCAGACTGGCGTGGCGGTCCGTCAGGCTTTCGATGCGGGCTTGCAGGCTCATAGTGCCTCCATGCTGAAGTTTGCGCGCGGTCGTGGTGCGCCTCGAAACTGTAATACGCCGCTCTTGGTTAACACCATCCGAATCGGAGGGTTTCGCGCCAACCGGCTCGTGCTAAGAGGCACCGATGCTGACCGATCGTGATTCCCTGCTGCGCAAGCTGCATGAACTTCGCAGCGAGCACCGGGACCTCGACACGGTCATAGCCCGGTTGGCGCCGCAGCCGCTCGACCAGTTGCAGGTCCAGCGGCTTAAAAAGCGCAAGCTGATGCTCAAGGACGAGATCTCGTGGCTGGAGAGCCATTTGATCCCGGACAACATCGCTTGACGGACGCGCTGCCGGCAGTTGGTGGCCTCGCATCGGCTGGACCCGCTCCGGTCGGGATCATCATGGGAAGCCAGTCCGACTGGGCGACCATGAAGCACGCGGCCGAGACGCTGGCGGCCCTGGGTGTGGCGCATGACGTGCAGATCGTATCCGCCCATCGGACGCCGGACCGGCTGGCGGAGTATGCCCGAACGGCACGGGACCGCGGTTTGCGCGTGATTGTGGCAGGGGCAGGCGGG
>CAZZVF010000268.1:0-4835 GCA_964657355.1 uncultured Buchnera sp. | reverse complement strand
CACGGAGGGGGAGGTTTTCACGGCGGTGGCAGTCTGGGCTCGCATGGGGGCGTCGGGAATCCGGGCACTTGGCACCGCTAGTCCATCATCCGACCAGATGGGATCACCCGTTGGATAAAGTGCTCGTTAAACAAAGCGCTAAGCATTTCGTGGCGGCAAACCGACTCAATAAGCTCGGGAATTGCTCTAGAAGGTCGCTTGGGGACCGGAAGCGTATGTGCCGGTCCCTCGGTTCTCAGGTAACAGAGACAAACAATACGGTGGTTTGAGGATTGAAGTCCGATGAACCTGACAGCGGGGTAGTCGAGGCGACCGGAAGACGGTCTGCGATTGCGTCCGGTGTAGTAATTCTGGTTCTACTTCTAGTGGGGTTGTGGCTTGGTGGCGTTCTGGGTCATGTCGGAACGGTGCAGGATTGCCTAGCATCCGGCAGGTCAAATTGCGCACCCATTGACGCCGGTAAACGTTAAGCGCGCGGTCAAGTCCTTTCCCGGTTAGCAGGAGGCCTCCGATGTAGAGGGTTAACCTGTCATGGACGGGATGTGTTTGAGCGCCGCAGTCGCGGGACCTGGGGTGCCTAGTTGGCTCGATCATCCCGCGTTCGGCCCGTTGCTCCACAAGACTGAAATCGCATTCGGTCGAGTTGAAACGTCCAGCGGCATGGTCGGCCCAGCTAGCCACAGAATCACGCTCTCATCGGAGCTTCAGCCGAGTCTGCGCAGTCTTGTGCTATTCCGATTGGCGCTTGAGCTTGCGTGGCTGCGTGGGCTTTCCTGGCTCGACGACGATACCTCGCTCATACTGGCTTCGCATGCCGCGGCGGGTTTTCTCGCTTGCATCCCGATGCCTGAGAAAGCGCAGCAGGCCGACGATGAAGTCCTTCAAGTCATGGCTCAACTCGCCCACGAGTGCCCAAGCCAAGAGGCCCTGCAAAACCTCATTCCCCGATTGCGGTCGCTCGAACTCGTATCACCACCAACACGAGATCGTTCTAGCGGAGGCGTGTGGATCGATTCCAAAATTTACTCGTTATGGCGATTTGCAGCGGTGGCTGAAACTCTCATCGTTTCCGGCGGCGACGAACGCCTCAGCTTGGATGGCGCGACAGGTTGCAATCGCTACGGCTGCTCGCCGTGTCCCGATTCGCGCGTCATTGACTTTGCATCGTCCACCGCATCAAGCATTGCGCCAGATACCCTCGTAGTTGTCGAAAAAGCACGCCAGAAACTTCTGGAAACAGCCAGAGGCTGCGGTGCAGGGGACGCTCTGGAAGAACACTCGAGCTCAGTTCGCGGTCGGATACTTGAGCACTTTGAGGTTCAGGACATCGCAGTATGTTTGCTCACTGCGTCGGGAACAGATGCTGCTTTATTGACTACGGTCTTGCTGAAGGCGCAATCGCCTGCCGAACCTTTCACAAGCATTCTCATGAGCGCCACTGAGACTGGCAGTGGGATCCCCCACGCGGTTGTTGGCCGGCATTTCGCTGAAAGTTCAGCCGCGCGGATGTCAGGAAAGGCGGCCCACTAGCGGCAGATTTAAGCCCTTCACTCCTGCAAACGATTACGATCAGAAGGGTCGATGGTTCTTGTAGGCCCATTGACGAAATAGACCGCGATGTGACGCTCGCTGTCGAACGGGGATTGGCAACGGGGTCGGTAGTCTTACTCGCTCTTCAAAGCTCGAAGACCGATCTCGTTGTACCAAGCGTGCAGGCTTGTCTCCGGCTCGCTGCTATGAAGGAGCCTCGGCTGCATATCATAATCGATGCCTGTCAGGCTCGATGCAGCTCCTTATTTGTTCGCCAACTCATCGACGCAGGGTTTGTTGTTCTAGTTACCGGCTCTAAATTCTTCGCTGCGCCAGGGTTTTGTGGTGCGATCCTATTCCCCAGGGACGCGCTGCCGCAGGTGTCGCAAACCGAATGTGATGCGTTCGGTCTGTCACCCTACGCGACATCGCACAACGGACGCGTTCAACGGCGATGTCCTGGGTTAATTCTACGGTGGATTGCTGCTCTGTACAGCATGGATCGCCTAAAGGCTGTTCCCGCGGAACGGATTTCTAAATTCCTAATTGTAGCCGCTGGGCAGATACGCCACGCTGCGTCGCTGGACGCGCGGCTTTATCTTGTAGACGAGGCGGATCTGGATCGTGAAGGCAGATTTGGACATCGTAGCGTCTTCACGTTTATGATAAAGGTTGGCGCTGACTTCCTGACATTCGAAACACTACGTTCGATCTATGTATCTCTCAGCCAACCAAGCAAAAACATTTTTCCTGGTCATTCCAGACCAGTTATAAAATCTCTCGTTCGATTCGGTCAGCCCCTGAAATTAGGCGATGCGGGTTCGGCAGGCCTCAGATTGGCAACCAGCGCACGGCACATCTTCGAATCGACAGATCTACAGCCGCAACTTGGTCTGGCGTTTGCTGAGCTGTCCAACCTGCTGGATACAATGTAGGTCGTCTTCATGCCCAGCCAGACCTATTTCCGATACTAAGTGGATCGGAAATAGACTCTAGCTCTTTGTTTTGGCGAAAATCTGTATCCGACGGTTACCGCATTTAGTCGAATGATGCTCCCAGACGATTCGCGGGCCTTGCCCTATCGGCGCTCAGAGCGTACCGCCCCTGCGGGAAACCTACGAGATTTTCCATGCTCATCCCGCGTCGCCTGCCGCTCCTGCTCGGTGTCCTGCAGGCTGTCGGTCCTGTCTCTACCGACATGTATCTGCCTGCGTTTCCGGCGATGGAGGCGGGCTTCGGGTCGGCGTCCGGCACCGCCCAGATCACTTTGGCAACGTGGTTTCTTGGCCTCTCTCTCGGTCAATTCATCATGGGAGCACTCACCGATCGCTTCGGCCGGCGTGCACCCCTAATGTTGGGGACGCTCGTCTATACGGTCGGCTCAGCCGGTTGCGCCTTGTCCGGCGGCATTGAAACTATGGCTTCTTTAAGGTTCCTGTCGGCACTGGGCGCATCGGCAAGCATGATCATACCGCGAGCCGTCGTGCGAGATGTCTCTGAAGGGCATGGTGCAGCAAGGATGATGTCGCAGCTGATCCTTGTTCTCGGTGCCGCGCCCATTCTTGCGCCGAGCCTTGGCGGTCTTGTTCTATCCGTCGCAACGTGGCGCGACATTTTCTGGATCATGACGGCGTATGGATTGATCGGGTTCCTGATTGCCTGGCGTCTTTTGCCCGATACTCTTCCACCCGAGCGTCGCCTCCCCCTTAACGTGGTGTCCACTGTTTTGCGAAGTGTTCGGATCCTGAAGGAGCGTAGTTTCATAACTCATACTCTGCTGCTCAGCGCGAGCAGCTTCACCTTGTTCGCCTATCTCGGCGGGTCCCCGGTGTTGTTCATCGATCGCTTTGGCTTCTCGCCCGCTCTATACGCGATCCAGTTTGGTGCAATAGCTGCCAGCTACATTCTGTGCTCACAGCTCAACATCTTCGCAATCCGAGCGTTCGGGATCGACCGTACATTATCGACAGCAAGTTCCGTCTATCTCGTCTCGTCGGTGTTTCTCGCCTTTCTCGCCTGGCTACCTTCGGTTGGGCCGCTGCCATTTGCGATTGGAATTGCACTTACGCTCGGCATGACCGGCTTTATTGGCCCAAGTGCGACGGTCGGCGCGCTGCACCGACATTCGCAGCATGCCGGTACTGCTTCGGCGCTGCTTGGAACGGTGACATTTCTGATCGGCGCAAGCAGCGGCTTATTGGTAGGGCCGCTGACTGATGGGACGGCGAGACCGATGGCATACCTCATGGCGGCCGGTGGTATCAGCCTTAAGATTGCCGATCTTTGCAGGCCGAGCGACCGGGACATCAGCCTTCGGCCAGCTTCTCCCGGCTCGCTCTGACTTTCAGAACCCGGCGCCCATCCATTTCCAGGACTTCGAAAAGCCAGCCGCCGAACACGATGCGGTCGCCTGGGACAGGCACCCGCCGAAGCAGTGCGAGGACCAGGCCACCCAGAGTGTGGTAGCTGCCTTCAGCGGGCAAGTCGGGCAGGAGGAGCCTAGCCTTCAGTTCGTCAACGGGCGTCATGCCGTCCATCATCATGTCTCCGCCGATCTGGTCCGCGGCTTGGCTGGGCGTGCCATAACCAGGCTCTGCAAGGTCACCAATGATGGCTTGCAGCACATCGGCCGCTGTCACGACCCCTTCAAAGCTGCCGTATTCATCCATGACAAGCGCGAGACCAAGGCCATCGCCCTTCAGACGTTCCAACGCATCCAGGGCAGTCACTGTGTCAGGAACAACCATCGGCTGACGCAGCGATGCGGCGATTGAAAGATCTTTTCCATCGAGGATACGATCAAGAAGGTCTTTCGCCTGCACAACACCGACAACGTTGTCTATCGAACCGTCGCAGACGACAAATCGGCTGTGCGGTGCTGCTTTCAGGGCCAGCGCAATTTCCCGCCGGGGGTCCGTCCTGTCGATCCAGGCAAGCTCAGTCCGCGGCGTCATGATTGCGCGGACAGGCTTGTCGGCCAGACGAAGGACTCGCTCGATCATGTCGCGCTCGCCCGTTTCCAGAACGCCGGCCTGCGTACCTTCAGCAAGCAGCGCCTTCAGTTCCTCTTCCGTCACTTCCTGCCTCGCGGCATCTGCAAAGCCAAGAAGCCGAAGTATCAGGTCTGAAGACCGTCCCAGCAGCCACACCACTGGCCCGGTAATTCTGGCCAGACCCGCGACCGGGCGGGCAAGTGCCGCCGCGATGAGCTCAGGCGAGCGAAGTGCTAGGCGTTTCGGGACAAGCTCCCCGAGCACCAGGGTCAGGTAAGTGATGAGGATGACAACCAGTGTCAGAGAAAGCCC
>CAZZVF010000267.1:0-4867 GCA_964657355.1 uncultured Buchnera sp. | reverse complement strand
CTCGAACCCGCGACCTCCGGCGTGACAGGCCGGCGCTCTAACCAACTGAGCTACACCCGCTAATCCAGGCAGGCGCCGTGTCTAGGGGCGACATCGCGAAGCGTCAACTAGGCAAATGGCCGGTTTCCAGGCTGATCGTTGCGGGCCCAGAAACTTGGCGCGTGTGGTGGGCGGTGACGGGATCGAACCGCCGGCCATCTCGGTGTAAACGAGACGCTCTACCTCTGAGCTAACCGCCCGGCGCACGCCGCGGAGCGGCTGACTACCAGTTTAGGCCGCGGAGCGGCTGACTACCAGTTCGGCGCCTGCCCCCGCAAGCGCCGCTGCTAGGCGCCTGCCGGGGTCGTATCGGCGACAGAGCCACGCAGCGTCTTGCCGGCGCGGAAACGGACGGATTTGCTTTCCGCGATATCGATCTCGGCACCGGTGCGCGGATCGCGACCTTTGCCGCTCTTGCGCTCGGTTACTGCGAAGGAGCCGAAGCCCGCGAGACGGATTTCCTGACCGCTCTTCAGTGTGTCGCTGATCGTGTTCAACACGGCTTCAACCACCGCGAGCGCCTTGGCCTTGGGCAGGCCTGTCCTCTCGCTGACTGCGGCAGCAAGATCCTGTCGCTTGAACATGCCGCCGGCCTTGCCGCCTCCGCGCTCCCTTTTTGGAGCTTCGATTATCTCGTCCACTGTTGATTTCCCTACTTGTGCCGCGATGACAAGGCGCTGATGGAAGTGCCGGCTGCCCAACACGGCCAACATGCCCGATCGTGGCGAATTGGCGCGCAAGGCAGAGCGTGCGCGGACACTAGGAGCCCTGCTTCGGTCGCGTCAAAGGAAAAGCCCGGAAATCTGCCATTTCTGGCGGTTTTCCGGGCTTCCCAGGCGGTCTGAACGGTAGGGCTTCAGTGCGGCAACGATGCTCCGGTCGTTTCGGAGGCGGGCTTGGCGATCGGCTCGGGCGGTTCCTCCCACTCTATCGCTTCCGGACGTCGCGCGAGGGCCTGGCTGATGACCTCATCCACGTGGCTGACCGCGATCAGCTTCAACGCCTTGCGAACATTATCGGGAATCTCGGCCAGGTCCTTCTCGTTATCCTTGGGGAAGAACACCGTGGTGATGCCTGCACGCAGCGCCGCGAGCAGCTTCTCCTTGAGGCCGCCGATCGGCAGCACACGGCCACGCAGGGTGATCTCGCCGGTCATGGCCACGTCTCGGCGCACCGGAATGCCGGTCAGCACGCTAACCATGCTCACGGCCATGGCAACACCGGCAGACGGACCGTCCTTGGGTGTCGCACCCTCGGGCACGTGCACGTGGATGTCGCGTTTCTCGAACAGCGTCGGCTTGATGCCGAAGGTGATCGATTTGCTGCGGACGTAGGACAGCGCTGCGGACACGCTCTCCTGCATCACGTCGCCGAGCTTACCGGTATGCTTGATGTTGCCCTTGCCGGGAACGATCACGCTCTCGATGGTCAGGATTTCGCCTCCGACCTCGGTCCAGGCCAGGCCGGTCACGACACCCACCATATCCTCACTCTCGGTCTCGCCATAGCGGAAGCGACGGATACCAGCGTATTTTTCAAGGTTCTTGAGGTTGATCGCGACCTTCTTGGTTTTCCTGGTGACGATCTCCTTGACGGCCTTGCGTGCGAGATTCGCCAGTTCGCGCTCCAGGTTACGCACGCCGGCTTCCCGGGTGTAGGTGCGGATCAGGTCGCGCAGGGCGTCCTCGCTCAGCGACCATTCGTCAGGTTTCAGGCCATGCGCCTCGCCCTGCTTGGCAATGAGGTGCCGCCTGGCAATCTGCAGCTTCTCATCCTCGGTGTAACCCGGGATGCGGATGATCTCCATGCGGTCGAGCAGCGGCTGCGGCATGCGGAGCGAGTTCGCCGTGGTGACGAACATGACATCCGACAGGTCGTAATCCACTTCCAGGTAATGGTCCGCGAAGGTGGCGTTCTGCTCCGGGTCGAGCACCTCCAGCAACGCCGATGTCGGATCGCCGCGCCAGTCCTGGCCGAGCTTGTCGATCTCGTCGAGCAGGAACAACGGATTGCTCGTCTTGGCCTTCTTCATGCCCTGAATGACCTTGCCGGGCATCGAGCCGATATAGGTCCTGCGGTGGCCACGGATTTCTGCCTCGTCGCGCACGCCGCCTAGCGACATGCGCACGAAACTGCGGCCAGTGGCGTTCGCGATCGACTTGCCGAGCGAAGTCTTGCCGACGCCGGGCGGCCCCACGAGGCAAAGGATCGGGCCGCGCAGTTTGCTGCTGCGGGACTGCACGGCGAGGTACTCGAGGATGCGCTCCTTGACCTTGTCGAGGCCATAATGATCGGCATCGAGCACCGCCTCGGCGGCGACCACGTCGTTGCGGACCTTACTGCGCTTCTTCCACGGAATTGAAATGATCCAGTCAAGGTAGTTGCGCACCACGGTAGCCTCGGCGCTCATCGGGCTCATGGTGCGAAGCTTCTTCAGCTCGCCCAGCGCCTTTTCCCGAGCTTCCTTGGACAGCTTGGTTTTCTTGATCTTCTCTTCCAGCTCGGCGGTCTCGTCGCGGCCGTCCTCGCCTTCGCCGAGTTCCTTCTGGATCGCCTTGAGTTGCTCGTTGAGATAGTACTCGCGCTGGGTCTTCTCCATTTGCCGCTTGACACGGTTGCGGATGCGCTTCTCGACCTGAAGCACGCCGATTTCGGATTCCATGTGGCCGAACACGCGCTCGAGCCGCTCGCCGATGCGCGATATTTCCAGCAGCTCCTGCTTCTCGCTGATCTTGAGATTCAGGTGGCTCGAAATGGTGTCGGCAAGCTTCGACGGCTCCTCGATCTGGTTCAACGAGACCAGGACTTCGGGCGCGATCTTCTTGTTCAGCTTGATGTATTGCTCGAACTGACCGACCACGGTGCGGCCGAGCGCCTCGAGCTCCTTGGCCTCGCCTTCCTGGTCCGGCAGCTCTTCGACCTGCGCCTCGAAGTAGGACTCGGTCTCCTTGAACGCTGCGATCCTGGCGCGCCGGCCGCCTTCGACGAGCACCTTCACGGTACCATCAGGCAGCTTCAGCAGTTGCAGGATCGTGGAGACGGTGCCGACCCGATAGATGTCATCGGCGGACGGATCGTCCTGGGCGGCATTCTTCTGCGCGACGAGCAGAATCTGCTTGTCGTCCTTCATGACGGCTTCCAGCGCGCGGACGGATTTTTCCCGACCGACGAACAGCGGTACGATCATGTGCGGGAAGACGACGATGTCACGCAACGGCAAGACAGCCATTGTCTCGCCGGTGTGCGGCTGAGCAGCGCGGCTCTTGGTGGCCTTGGCGGAGGTGCTTTTTTCTGTGGGGGGCGTTTTTTCGTTTTCAGACATCAAAGACCTCCTTCAAAGGACAGTCAGGAGCGCTGCTCGTCCACTCTGGCACGAACGCGCTCGGGGAGGCGACGAAAACCCGCCTCTTGGTTCTTTCGGATATCGGCTGCACGAAGGCTCGAACAAGGACAGATCGTTCGATAACCGTCGGTTCCCAACCGAACCAAACCGAACGACGCGGGGCTCGTGCCATGCGCGCGCCCGCGAGCGACGGCTGGGAGAGAACTTGGCGACGGGTCAGCCGCTACCCTCCGCCCGCTCCTTGCTGCGCTCCTGGCTATAAGTGTAGAGCGGATTCGCCCGCCCTTCAGCCACTTCGCGGTTGATCACGACCTCGTCCACATCGTCCAACCCGGGCAGGTCGAACATGGTGGTGAGGAGGATCGACTCCATGATGGAACGCAGTCCGCGCGCGCCGGTCCGGCGCGCGATCGCGCGGGTCGCCACCGAACGGAGCGCGTCATCGGTGAAGTTGAGCTTCACGCCCTCCATTTCGAACAGGCGCCCATATTGCTTGACCAGCGCGTTCTTCGGCTTGGTCAGGATCTCCATGAGAGCGACCTCGTCGAGGTCCTCGAGCGTGGCAACCACAGGCAGGCGGCCGATGAACTCGGGGATCAAACCGAAGCGGAGCAGGTCCTCCGGCTCGACGTCACGCAGGATGGCACCGGTGCGGCGCTCGTCAGGATCACGCACTTCGGCGCCGTAGCCGATGCCGGATCCCTTGCCGCGCGCACCAATGATCTTCTCGAGGCCGGCGAACGCGCCGCCGCAGATGAACAAGATGTTCGTCGTGTCGACCTGGAGAAATTCCTGCTGCGGGTGCTTGCGACCACCTTGGGGCGGTACGGACGCAACAGTACCTTCCATGATCTTGAGCAGCGCCTGCTGAACGCCTTCGCCGCTGACATCGCGCGTGATGCTCGGGTTGTCCGATTTCCGGCTGATCTTGTCGACTTCGTCGATGTAGACGATGCCGCGCTGAGCCCGCTCGACGTTGTAGTCGGCCGCTTGCAGCAGCTTCAGGATAATGTTTTCGACGTCTTCGCCGACATAGCCCGCCTCGGTGAGTGTCGTGGCATCGGCCATGGTGAACGGCACGTCGAGAATGCGCGCGAGCGTCTGCGCAAGTAGGGTCTTGCCCGCACCGGTCGGCCCTACCAGCAGGATGTTGGACTTGGCGATTTCGATGTCGTTGTTCTTTTGGGCGTGCGCCAAGCGCTTGTAGTGGTTGTGCACTGCGACAGAGAGTACACGCTTCGCGTGGCTCTGGCCGATGACGTAATCGTCCAGGTGACGGCAGATCTCCTTCGGGGTCGGCACGCCATCACGCGCTTTCACGAGGTGCGTCTTGTGCTCCTCGCGGATGATATCCATGCAGAGCTCGACGCACTCGTCGCAGATGAACACCGTCGGGCCCGCGATGAGCTTGCGAACCTCGTGCTGCGACTTGCCGCAGAACGAGCAATACAGGGTGTTCTTGGTATCACTCGACTTGGTGGTCAT
>CAZZVF010000266.1:0-4877 GCA_964657355.1 uncultured Buchnera sp. | reverse complement strand
GACCTTCACCGCATCGGCGAGAATATCAACGCCACGCAGCATACGCTGGCGGGCATCGCCGCCGAAGCGAACTTCCTTAGCAGCCATGAGAGTAATCCTTAGTTAGTGTGTTGGTCGAAAGCGTTTCAGGAGGCCATGCCCCTCTCGGGACAAGTCCAAATTCGCTAGGGTGAGTCAGCTGGGGTGCTTGTCGAGAACCGGCGCGCAGCGGCCGTAAGGCCGTGAGCACCGGAAGCGCAGACAAGCGCCTCAGATGGCCGCCCTAGTAGAATTTCAGGCCGCCTTGGAAACAGCCGTCTGTTCGACGATGCCCATGATGTCGGACTCCTTCATGATCAGGAGCTCCTCGCCATCGAGCTTCACTTCGGTGCCGGACCACTTGCCGAACAGGACGCGGTCGCCTGCCTTGACGTCGAGCGCCACGATCGCGCCGGCTTCGTTACGGGCACCGGCGCCGACGGCGATGACTTCGCCTTCCATCGGCTTCTCGCGTGCGGTGTCGGGGATGATGATGCCGCCGGCCGTCTTTTCTTCCGCGGTGATGCGGCGAACGACGACGCGGTCGTGCAGGGGACGGAACTTCGCCATGCTGATCGCTCCTTATATTATGGGCCGATTTGCCGGTCCCATGGTGGTCGTAGCGGGCCGGGGGCCAGCCCTTAGTCAGCCAGGCCGAGCCGCAAAGCAGCCCGGATCAGAGGTGGGTCGCGCGCACCCGGATCGCAGCGCCCGGCGGAGTATTAGCACTCTCGCCCGGCGAGTGCCACGGAATTAAGCCCGCGCGCGGCCCAAGTCAAGGACCAGCAGCACTCCGACCAAACGAGTGCCAAGTCCTTGTTATCATTCAATTTACTCGTTGCATGCGACGCTGGCCGTGGGTCATGCTTTGACCACGCACGGCTGCCGGTTGTCAGCCGCGTGACAAGAAAATTGGAGATGCGCTTTCGACATCGGCCGACATCAAACGACAGAGGGTATTATGAGCCTTGCCTTACAGATGAACGGGTATCGCCTGACGACCGCCGAGATCCTCTACCACATGCCGGATCATCCCGGGCTGCTGCAGAGCTTCGTCTGGCAGGATCTCGACATTGCTCCCAAATTTCCGGTGCTGCACAAATTCCTGGATTTCTGGGCAGCCAAGATCGAGGGCAAGCTGCACTCGGTGCGGGTGGGCGCGGTCGGGCTGATCAGCGCCTCCGAATGGCGGCACACGGAGCATCTGCGATACCTGAACTGAGAAGCGGCGTGGATGACGGTGCGCGAGTGCGGGCGGAAGGCCCTTCCGCGGGCGGGGCCCTCATCGTCACGCCAGGTATGTTTTTGCGGGAAACGTCGGCCGGCGCCGTCGTCTAGACCGGGTAGGGCCGCTACTCCGCGGGCGGGCACGGTCTGTTGCCGCTCAGCATGGCCCTGTGGCCCATTCCCGGCCGCATCTGCCACTTGTCTTGCGTGATTTCCGCGTCGTCGGCCCGACCCCGCAACGGCGTGTCTGACCAAATTAAACGCGTGCGCCACGGCGCTTGAAACCTCGCCGTGTTTCTGGTGATCACGCTTCAACCGTCTTGGTTCACCGATAACTCATGCGCCCGCAGTCATTGAAGAACCAGCGATTGAGCGCGCGCTACGGTTGTTGCTTATTATTATGTTTCGCACAAGTAAGCAGCTGCGCCCCCTCATATCGTATTGGTATCACAACGACGAATCTTGCGCCGCATGTCCGAAATTCCATCAAAGTAGTTGAACAAGCGTTACTCTTTGTTTAAGAATCGTGCATCGGGGCATCGGCTCCCGGTAAAAAGGCGTTCGCCGCAGTGTAACTTCGATTCAACCGTATAACGATCGATCGCGGCAGGCGTTGGCGTGTCGCTTTCTAATGCTCAGGGGAAATCATAATGACTGTTAAAGGCTTACTACTCGCTGGTGTCTCCGTCTGTGCAGTCGGCATGGGCTCCGCTTTTGCTGCAGCTCCGCAGGTCCACGTCACAGCCCTGCGTCCCGGCCATGCACTCGTGAAGACGGCGCTGCACGGTTCGCCTGATGCCGCCAACCAGACTGTGACGTATTCGGTCTCGACGGGCATTTCGACGGCCACTGCCTACAAGGTGAAGACGAACCTGCTCGGCACGTTCTACACGCTGAACGACAGCGGTGGCGTGTGCTCGCCGGCCGCAAAGCAGAAGGTGACGCTTTCCACGAAGAAGACGAAGTATGCCCGCCTCTCTACCGGCTCAGTGACCGCCAACGAAGGATGCGCCACCCCGACGACGTTCCGCGGCACGGTCTATGACCTGATCAAGAAGAACGCTGCCGGCAAGACGGACACGTTCGTTAATACACTGACCGGCAAAGTCAAAAATAACGGCACGTACACGGTCGTTCTGAACCTCGACACCACGGTCGCCATCTCGAAGTAAAGCGGGCTTCGCGCCTGCTAGAGGTCGGGCCGGAAATCGTTTTTCAGCAGCCTGCTAGACGATATTATGCCGGTGGCGAAAGCTGCCGGCACGATTTCGCTTGTACTGTCGTCGCTCTTGAACACGGTGCTGGCTGTGCTACCACTGGCGCCCACGGACAAGGCAACGGATCGAGGCACATTCCGTGGTGTTGTTTTCTCCGTCAAGATTGTGCGGTATCGATCAAGGTGCCGGACTTCCCGGGCGATTTCGGGGGCAACTTTCCGGGGCGATTTCAGACACTCCATTGCTGGATGAAAGCGTACAGCCGTGAAAAACCGACCGCCGTCGCCGCCCCTGCTCCCATTTGCCGGAAGCGGTGTCGCTCCTCGCAAGCCGGGGGCTCCCTACCAGGGCGTCGACATCCTGGCGGTGCGTCGCTGGGCGCGACCGGGCCCCTCGCCCATTGGCAATCCAGCGCCGGCCAACGTCCAGAAAACGCCTGCTGAGATCAGCAACCTCTACGAAGTAGGGCTGACCAGCATCGCCATGAGCTTCCATGAGGCGGCACTTGAGAGCATGCAGGAGGTTACGGCCCTGGCGCCGGACCATTCCCGGGCGTGGTCGGTTCTGGCATCCCTGTTGCGGCTTGCGGCGAGGGACACGGAAGCGGACGAGGCCGATGCGAGGGCAGCCGCGATCGATGCGGCCCTGACCATCTGGCGTGACAAGGAGGGCGAACAGGCGGCGGCCGAGCTTGAGCGCCTCGACAGGACGCTCAAGAAGCGGCTGGAGAAAATACCCGACGAGGACAGGATCACGCATCTGCGCGATCTACTGTTCGCGGGCCCGCTCAACGTTGCTGCGATGCGTTATCTCTCGAACGAGGAGAACGTGGCGGACGACGAAATTACCGCAACGACCCTGCTCGAGCGCGCACTCACCCTGTCGCCTGGTTATCTTGCGGCACGTGTGGACTACGCGACTCTGCTGATGGCGCGACGGCTGCATCTTCCCGCCTTGCGGCAAAGTGCGATCCTGCTGGCGCATGATCCGAACAATCTGCGGTACATGCAGATCCGCGCCGATGCCTCGGTGCAGATGGAGCGGTTCGACGAGGCCTTGACACTGCTCGAGACGATCCTGCGGCGGCAGCCGAAAAATACCCGCGCGATGAGCTCCTATGCGAGCCTGCTCAAGACGGTCGGGCGGCGCGAGGACAGTGTCGCGATGTTCCGCAAGGTGCTGTCGATCATGCCTGCCTCAGGGGGTGCCTATTTCGGACTCTCGGAGCTGAAGGCGAAATACCTGACCGACGCGGACGTGGCCGACATGGCGCGCCATCTCGCGGCAGGCATCGAGGACCACGGCAGCCGGAAATGCATGGCTTATGCGATCGGAGCCACGCTCGAGCGCAAGCATGAGTACGAGCAGAGTTTCCGTGCCTACGCGTTCGGCGCCGAGGCCTGCCGGGAGGAGATCGCGGGAACGCATCACTCCTATGAGCCGGAGAAATTCGAGATCCGGCTGGAACGGATGCGACGGACCTTCAACGCGGAGAACATGGCGCGTTGCGCCGCACCGGACGACTCCGGAAAATCCGCCGTCACGACGCCGATCTTCGTCGTCGGCATGCCACGGGCAGGCTCGACCCTGGTGGAACAGATCCTTGCAAGCCACAGCCTGGTCGAAGGCACAAGGGAACTGCCCGTTATTTCACAGCTGATGAAGAATGTCGGCATGAGCCGGGTGCTCGTCAGCAACGACGTCTATCCCGAGCGCGTGGTCGAACTGTCCCGCAGGCAGCTCGACGCGCTCGGTCAGGAATGCCTCGCCGGGATGGCGGAATATCGCTCCACCTCCCTGCCCTACGTCATCGACAAGCGGCCGTGGAACTGGCTCGATGCCTGCTTCATCAAGCTGATGCTGCCTCAGGCGAAATTCATCGACATCAGGCGCCGGCCGATGGCGGCAGGTTTTGCGATGTTCAAGCAGTTGCTGCCGGAGGACGCATCCTTCAGCTTCGACCTGAGGCATCTCGGGCATTATTACCGCAATTACGTGAGCTACATGGACTATGTGGAGCGCGTGATGCCGGGCAGCGTGCTGCAAGTGTCGTATCCCAAGCTGGTCGACGACACGGAGGCCGAAATACGCCGCATGCTCGATTATTGCGGCCTGCCGTTCGAAGAGGGATGCCTGCGGTTCTGGCAGACCGAACGCGCCGTGTTGACGCCGAGCGCCGAACAGGTCCGCCGGCCGATCTTCCGCGATGCATTGGAGCAATGGAGGAACTACGAACCCTGGCTCGGCCCGCTGCGCGAGTCGCTCGGCGACCTGGCAGAGGCGTAGGACGCACGTGAGCCGCAGAGTGCCGGCGCGGCACCTCGCAGCGGGCCTGCTCATTGCCGCAGCTTGCGGCTTGCAGGCACAGGCACAGGCACAGGATTTGCCGAAGCAGGCAGAGCAATCAAAGGCGGG
>CAZZVF010000265.1:0-4909 GCA_964657355.1 uncultured Buchnera sp. | reverse complement strand
TATGGTACGGAGCAGATCGGCACCACCCTCCTTCCCGATGCGGCCGGTGTAGCCTCCGTCCTCGCCCGGGCATTGGCGGCGGGAGCGGAGATGCAACCGTTGTCTGTCAAGGCTGGGTCAATCGGGGCCGGGTCGGTTGCTGCCTCGTCGCAGCGTTTCGGGCAGATGGTTGGCCAGGCGGCCTGAGATGGCCCTCCTGGACTAGCGAGGTTGCCGGGCCGCCGGTAGCATCGGGCAGAACAGGCCGGCGGGAGAAAGCCGGCCGGACGGGAGGAAAGACTGTGAGCACCACGACGACGTCGCCCGGATTCTTTCCACGCGCTCCCTTGATGGGCGCCGCGGCACTGGTTGCGGCCTCGCTGGTGCTGGCGATTACCGGGCGGCTGACGGGCGCGGGCGCGCCGCAGCCGACCGGCCATGCCACGGCGGAACGCATGTTGCGTTTCGAGGACAGGGCGGATGGCGCAGTCATCGTGACGGATGTCGGACGCGGCGAGCGGCTCGACGTGCTGGTCGGGCAGAACGGGTTTCTGCGCGGCACGCTCAGGGGCTTTGCCCGGACACGGCGGGCCGACGGGGTGTTGCCGTCGCAGCCGTTCGAGCTGACCGGCTATGAGGACGGGCGGTTGCAGCTGTTCGACCCGTCGACCGGGCGCCGCGTGGAACTGGAGGCGTTCGGTTCGGCCAATGAGGCCGTGTTCGTCCGGTTGCTGACCATGAAGCCTTCCGCAGCGACGATGCGCCAGGCCTCCAATGCGACCGCTTCGAAGCCGGCTGGTGCGCCCTGGCCGGGTGCGGCGGCGGGCACGCCCTGATGGCGGCGCTGTCCGGCGGCATCGAGGTCGCCTGCGACGTCGATATCGAGAAGACGGCGGAGAGTTTTCACGCGCATGCGGTGCCGGACGGGATCGACATCCGGCCTGGCGATGTGGTGGTCGTGCATGACATGCCCGACCATGTGGCGTTCGGCGATTGCTACCGGCGGCGGGGCCGGGCGACGGTGTTCAGGGCCGGGCCGGTGGCGCGGATGTGGACCAAGTTCGCCGGATTATTCGAGTTGAACGAGCTTTACGAAGTGGGCTTCCTGCCGATCTATGAGACGGTGTTGCAGCCCGCCGCCCATGAAGCAGGGGAACGATCATGAACGCGATCACGCATCCGCCGGCATCGCATGATGGCCTGGACAGCAGCGAACTCAGCGCGGCGGACGGGCCGCGCCGCCCGCTGAACGAGAGCACGCGTGAGGCTCAGCGGGACACCATTCTCAGTCCGCGCTTCTACACGACGGATTTCGACGCCATGTCGAAGCTCGACGTGAGCGGCGTGCGGGCCGAGTGGGACGGGCTGATCGCCGAGTTGCGCGCGGACACCAACCGCGGCCATTTCATTCGCACGGATGTTTTCGATGCGGATTTCTCATCCATGCCGCCGGAACTGCGCCGCGAGTTCCTCGAGTTCCTGGTGAGCTCGGTGACGGCGGAGTTTTCCGGCTGCGTGCTCTATGCGGAAATCAAGAAGCGGATCCCCGAGGGCGACATCCACGACCTGTTCGCGTTCATGACGCGGGACGAGGCGCGGCATGCGGCTTTCATCAACGACACGCTGAAGGATTTCAATGTCAGCGTGGATTTGAGCTTTTTGACGAAGGCGAAGAAATACACCTATTTCCGGCCGAAATTCATCTTCTACGCGACGTACCTGTCCGAAAAGATCGGCTATGCGCGCTACATCACGATCTACCGGCATCTGCAGCGCCATCCGGAGAATTTGTTCCACCCGATCTTCCAGTGGTTCGAGAACTGGTGCGGCGACGAGTTCCGGCACGGTGAGGCGTTCGCGCTGCTGATGCGGTCGGACCCGAAGCTGACGCGCGGCATCAACAAGCTCTGGATCAAGTTCTTCCAGCTTGCGGTGTTCGCCACGATGTATGTGCGCGACCATGCGCGGCCGGTGTTCCACGCGGCGCTCGGCGTCGACCCGACGGAGTATGACTTCCAGGTGTTCCGGGTGACGTCGGAGATTTGCCGGCAGGTGTTCCCGGTGACGCTCGATCTCGACAATCCCGTGCTGGCGCAAGGCTTCGAGCGTTTGCGTGTGCTGACCGAGAAGCAGAACGCGGCGCGGGCGCAGGGCGGCATCGCCGGCGCGGTGAAGAAGGCTGCGTACACGGCGGCGGCGGCGGCGACTTTCGTGCGGCTGTTCGTGTTGCCCGGCAAGCAGAACGCGTTGCCGGCGCAGGTGCGCCTGGCGCCAGCCTGGTAGGGGCGGGTTCAGGGTGTCCGTCGCCTCCTTCGCCTATCCCGCCGCGTATGGGCTGTTCGTCTGGTGGTTCAGCACCGGGCTGATTGTTTTTCTCGACAATCTGCCGCCGCCGACGTTTCGCTGGAGCCTGATTGGCGGCAGTGCGATCGCGGCCCTGGCGTTGCATCGGCTGCATGCCAGCGGCACCGATGTCAGCGTCGCCGGCGCCTATGCAGGCTTCACCTATGGCGTGTTGCTGTGGGGCTGGCACGAGATGACGTTCTTCATGGGGCTGCTGACCGGCCCCAGGCACGCTGCTTGCCCGCCCGGCAGCACGACGGCCAGACGGTTCCGCTTCGGTGTCGCGGCCTTCCTGCACCACGAACTGGCCATTCTCGCGACCGCCGCCTTCATCGCGTGGATGATGTCGGGCGCGCCCAACCAGGTCGGCACGTGGACCTTCATGGCGTTGTGGGGCATGCGGCAGAGCGCCAAGCTGAACGTGTTCCTGGGCGTGCGCAATCTCGGCGAGTCTTTTCTCCCCGCCCACCTGACCTATCTCACGAGCTTCATGGCGCGGCGGCCGATGAACGCGCTGTTCCCGTTCTCCGTGGCGGCCGGCACGCTGGTGGTGGCGTTGCTGGTGCGGCAGGCGCAGGTGGCGGGGATCTCGCCGGCTCGCGCGGCGGGGCTGAGTTTCCTCATCACCATGCTGACCCTGGGTGTTCTGGAGCATTGGTTGCTGATCCTGCCGCTCCCGTTCGACCGGCTGTGGAGCTGGTGGCTGGGGCATACGCGCCGCAAGCCGCCATCGCTTGCCGTGTGTGAGCAGCCTGAGAACGACGAGACCGCGCCTGCCTATAATGGTGCCCTGGCGGTGTGACCGCCGGGGTGACCTGCCTGCTGTGACTGTTGCCGTCAGCCTGCATCGCTCAACTCGCAAAGGCCGTGAACATGGACTACGAGAATTTCTTCCGCCGCGAACTGGACGGACTGCGTACCGACGGTAACTACCGTGTGTTCGCAGAGTTGCAGCGGCAGGCGGGAAGCTTTCCGAAAGCGACGCATTTCGCGCGGCGTGGCAACGGCGATGTCTGCGGCGACGTGACGGTGTGGTGCTCGAACGACTATCTCGGCATGGGCCAGCACGAGGCGGTTCTTTCGGCCATGCACGAGGCGCTGGATAGCTGCGGCGCGGGGGCGGGTGGAACGCGCAACATCTCCGGCACCAACCATTACCACGTGCTGCTGGAGAAGGAGCTGGCCGACCTGCACCACAAGGATGCGGCGCTGCTGTTCAATTCCGGATATATGTCGAACTGGGCGGCGTTGAGCACGATTGCCTCGCGGATGCCAGGGTGTGTCGTGCTGTCGGATGCGAAGAACCATGCGTCGATGATCGAGGGCGCGCGGCACAGCCGGGCCCGCATCATCGTGTTCAAGCACAACGATCCGGACGATCTGGACCGGCTGCTTTCGGAGCTCGATCCCGCGTTGCCGAAGCTGGTGATGTTCGAGAGCATCTATTCGATGGATGGCGACATCGCGCCGATTGCCGAGATCTGCGACGTGGCCGAGAAGCACAACGCGATGACGTATCTCGACGAGGTGCATGCGGTTGGCTTGTACGGGCCACGCGGCGGCGGGATTGCGGAGCGCGAGGGGCTGACGGACCGGCTGACCGTGATCGAAGGGACGCTGGCGAAGGGGTTTGGGGTTATCGGCGGCTACATCACAGGATCGGCCGCGCTGATCGATTTCGTCAGGAGCTTTGCGAGCGGATTCATTTTCACCACGGCCTTGCCGCCGGCGATCGCGGCCGGAGCGCTGGCGAGTATCCGTCACCTGAAGTCGAGCTCGGTCGAGCGGGAAGGGCAGCAGGACCGGGTGGCGAAGCTGCGCCGCGGGCTGGACGCCGTCGGCGTGCCGCACCAGAACAATCCGAGCCATATCGTGCCGGTGATGGTCGGCAATGCGGTGCTATGCAAGCAGATCAGCGACCAGCTGATGGACGAATTCGGTATCTATGCACAGCCGATCAATTACCCGACGGTGCCGCGCGGGACGGAGCGGTTGCGGATTACGCCGTCGCCGGTGCACACGGACGCGGATATCGAGCATTTGGTGGATGCGTTGTCGACGATCTGGTCGCAGCTGGCGCTGGAGCGCGCCGCGTAGACGTTCAACACTCTAAGCTGCTGGACAGGCCCGTGCCGGAGAGGCGCGGGCCTGTTCGATTCCGTGCACGCGGGTGTTGTAGCCGGCCGCCTCTTGCACAAATCGCCGCCGGGACGATTGTGTATGGGTACAAACCGCGGCTTCGCGCGTTGTGTGCGTTACGGGCTGCGTTATACGGGGCTCGACACTTGGGAGAGGCAACGATGAGCGAGGATTTCAGCAAGGCGGCATCTCGGCGCAGCCTGCTTCGGACGGGTTTGGGATTGGTGGCCGGCGGCGTTGTGCTGGCGACGCAGGCCCGTGCGCAGGGCGCCGACTCGAAGGTCGAGCAGAGCGTGGTGCAATACCAGACTTCGCCGAAGGATGGTGCGCAATGCAGCGGCTGTGTGAATTTCGTGGCGCCGAATGCGTGCAAGGTGGTTGCCGGCAACATCAGTCCGAGCGGCTGGTGCGTGGCGTATGCGCCGAAGGCCAGCTGAGTTAGCCAGCT
>CAZZVF010000264.1:0-4919 GCA_964657355.1 uncultured Buchnera sp. | reverse complement strand
AATCGGCGCCGGACGCGACCCTCGTGGCGGCGAACGACAATCTGGTGCGCTTCCTTCCGGTACAGCTCGACCGGCTGAAGCAGGCGCTCGGCGCCACCAAGGTGTCGGTCGCCGACATTCCAGACGACATCGGGCGTGACTACGTTCTGCCCGACGGTCGCGCGCGCCTGGTCGTGGTACCAAAAGCAAGCGTCGTCGATAGTGCCGTGTTGCACCGCTTCGTCGCCGAAGTGCAGCAGATCGTGCCCGAAGCGGGCGGGCCAGCCGTCGCCATCGTCGCCACAGCGCAGACCATCACCGGCGCGTTCAAGGCGGCCGCCATCGGGGCCGTCATTGCCATCGCCCTGATCCTGCTTGCAGCCTTGCGCCGCGTGCTCGACGCATCGCTCGTGCTGGCGCCGCTACTGCTCTCCGCCGCCACGACCGTCGTCGTCATGAAGCTCGCAGGCATGACATTGAACTACGCCAACATCATCGCGCTTCCGCTGCTGCTCGGCGTCGGCGTGTCGTTCAACATCTATTTCGTCATGAACTGGCGCGCCGGCCAGCCACCACGCCTGACCTCCGCCACCACGCGCGCCGTGGTGTTCTCCGCGCTGACAACCGGAACCGCTTTCGGCTCGCTCGCAGTCTCGGCCCATCCCGGCACCGCCAGCATGGGCACGCTGCTCCTCATCAGTCTGGCATGCACGCTGGTTGGAGCATTGGTTTTCTTGCCGGCCCTGCTCGGCAGGTTGCCAGTCGGAGACCGCTGAACCTATCGCGCCGGCACAAGCACCTTCTCCAGCACCGCGAACCGCAGATGCGTGGCTGGCGGATCGCCGTAGTTGAACGGGAGCGTCTCTTCCAGCAGCACATAGCCCCGCCGCTCATACCAGGCGATCAGCGTATCCCGCACGTCGATCACTGTCATGCGCATGGTCTTGGCGCCTCGCTCGATGGCATGGGCTTCGGCAGCAGCAAGCAGCGTGCGTCCGAGCTGGCGGCCCTGCGTGTCGGGCCGGATGGTGAGCATGCCAAGAAACCATTTCTGGGAATCGACAGGTTCGAGCCAGACGCAGCCTAGAAGAATGCCATCGGCCACGTCGCGCATGGTGAGAATGACCGACGCGGGCTTTGCGGCAAGATCGCCCCGCACTATCGCCTCGCTGGTGCGCAGACCTTGAACGAGACCCGCCTCGCTGGTCCAGCCCTGCCGCGCGCTGTCGCCACGATAGGCCAAGTTCACCAGCGCAGCGACATCGGCAAGATCACTTTCGGCCGCAAGGTCGATCCGGAAATTGCTCGTCAAGACCTGTGTCCAACGACAGCATAACTGGTGAGCTCAACATCGGCAGGTACCTGCACATCCATGAGCGCGCGGAACTCCGCCTCGTGCTCATAGTCCGGCATCAACCGTGTCAAACTCTCGTCGCGCATCGTGGCCGGGTGGAAATACATCTCGGTCGTACCTTCGGGCAGGCGCTCAAGCAGCAACCGCACACGCTCGCTCGTCATGTGGCCAGTGTCTGCCAAGCCTAAAACGGAATCGTTCGTCACCAGCTTCGCACGCCGTGCCTGGCCACGCAGAACCCGCGTCCAGCTTCGCAGCAGGCCGGGCGCCTCACTCGGCACGCGGATCGCCTTCAACCCGTAATCCCGCCCGATCGCAATGATCATCGCGCCAACCGTCGGATGGAGGTGCATGTGCTTGTGCGCGTTGACGTGGTCGAGCGTCAGCCCGGTCTTGCGGAACGCCTCGAACTGCGCGCGGATTTCCGCTGCAAGCTGACGCCGCACACGCGGAGAAAAAAAGTAGCGGACCCCGAGCCGAAGTTGATCGGATGGAAATCGCCAATGGGCGTCGACAAGATCCGGAATCTCTGACGCCGGTAGGACAGGCGCACCTTCGATCACTACAACATGCAGCCCGACATGCAAGCCGGGCAGGGACCTGGCCCGGCGTACCGCATCCGCCGCAGCCGGACCCGCCACCATGAGGCTGGCACTAGTCAGAATGCCATGCAGATTCGCTTGCTCGACCGCTTCGTTGACGCCAATGCTCAGCCCGAAGTCGTCAGCCACCGTGATGAGGCGGCGCGCCATCCCAAAAGCTCAGGCGGATTCGGCGTAGTTGGCGACGAACCGCTCAAGCCGGTCCATCGCCTCGTGCAGCAGTGCCGGAGATTTCGCATAGCAAAGCCGCACCATCTGCTCCGAACCACGCCCGAAACTCGTGCCCGGCGCCATGCCGATCTGCGCCTCGTGCACCGCGCGCTTGCAAAAACTCCAGCTGTCCGAAACACCCTCAACCTCGAACATGGCGTAAAATGCCGCCTGCGCCGGGACCGCACGCACGCGATCCATCGCAGCCAGACGCTCGCTCACGATCGCCCGCCCGGCGCGGCAATGCTCCACGAACCCTGCCACAAACGCCTCGCCGTGCTCGATCGCGGCAATGCCGCCGGCCTGCATGAATTCCAAACCGCCGCTCGTGTTGAACTGGATCAGCTTCTCGAAAGCCGAGGTCGCACCTGCAGGATAAATCAGCCACCCCATGCGCCACCCGGTCATCGCCCACGACTTCGAGAAACTCTGCACGATGAACAAAGGATCGCCCGGCTCCGCGATCTCCAGAAAGCTAAACGCCACTGGCCGGTCGTAAACAATCCGGTGATAAACTTCGTCGGACAGCAAAGCGATGTTCCGCTCGCGGCACAACGCCAGCAAAGCCTCAGCCTGCCCGCGCTCGATCATCCACCCCGTAGGATTGCCAGGCGACGCGACATAAATCAGCCGCGTCCGCGCGTCACACGCCGCAAACACCGCCTCAACATCGAAATGCCAGCCACCCTGGCCATGGCCCAAAGCCACCTCGCGCACATCAGCCCCATTGATCTGCACAGCACGCATCACGTTCGGCCAGGAGGGCGTAATCGCCACCGCATTGTCGCCAACCGTCACCGTCGCCTGAACGACCTGCATCACCGCATTCATGCCGGAAAACGTAAAAGCTATGCGCTCGTCAGCAATGTCGACGCCATATAGCCGCCGGTGGTAGCCCGCAATCGAAGCACGCAGAGCCGGCGTCCCACGATTATCCGAGTAGAAGGTCCGGCCCTCGAACATCGCCCGGCTCGCCGCCTCGCAGATGAAATGCGGCGTCGGCACGTCAGGCTCGCCGGACCACATCGGGATCAGGCCAGGGACACGAAACCCCTCACGGAAGATGCCGAGTATCGGGCTATCCTCCAAAGCCTCAATCCCGTTACGAATGACAGTCAAGCAAAGCTTCCTTAAGGCCGAAGGCCAGTAGAAGAGTTGGTGGAGGGAAGCCCCTCCCCCAAGCCCCCTGCTTTATGACGATCCCCGACTATCAAGCACACCGTCAAATTGCCGGTCTGGGGCGACACGCCCCGTCGTGCGCAGCAGCTAATCGCCTGACCGTGTCCAGAGGCAGAGCCTGTGGCCTTGCGGGTTACTTGCCTGCGGCGCTAAGCGGCTTCCTTGTGGCGTTCGCGAAGGAACTGGAAGAACTCCACGCCCTCACGCAGGCGGCGTTTCATCATCTGCGGGCTCATTACCATCTCGCCCACGATCGACGCGATCTTTGGGGCGCGGAAGTAGAACCGCTTGTAGAAGGTCTCGACGTTGTCGAAGATTTCCGCGTGCGACAGATGCGGATAGTGCAGCGGCGCTATCTGGATGCCGTGCTCGTCGATCAGTTCGGCGTTCGCGGCGTCGAGCCAGCCGTTTTCCAGCGCCTGCTTGTAGAGGAACGTGCCGGGGTAGGGGGCTGCGAGCGACACTTGCAGCGTGTGCGGATTGATGCGGGTGGCGAACTTGATGGTTTCCTCGATGGTCTCGCGGGTTTCGCCCGGGAGGCCGAGGATGAACGTGCCGTGGATCTTGATGCCAAGCTCGTGGCAGTCCTTGGTGAAGCGTTCGGCAACGTCGATGCGCATACCCTTCTTGATGTTGTGCAGGATCTGCTGGTTGCCGCTTTCGTAGCCGACGAGCAGCAGGCGCAGACCGTTGTCTTTGAGAACCTTGAGGGTTTCGCGGGGCACGTTGGCTTTGGCGTTGCAGGACCAGGTGACGCCCATGCGGCCGAGCAGGCGCGCGATCTCCTCGGCGCGCGGCAGGTTGTCGGTGAAGGTGTCGTCGTCGAAGAAGAATTCGCGGACCTGTGGAAACATCGCCTTGGCCTGGCGGATTTCCTCGGCGACGTGTTCCGGGCTGCGCACGCGATAGCGGTGGCCGCCGACGGTCTGCGGCCACAGGCAGAAGGTGCAATGCGATTTGCAGCCGCGTCCGGTGTAGAGCGAGACATAGGGGTGCAGCAGGTAGCCGATGAAGTAGTCTTCGATACGCAGATTGTTCTTGTAGACTTCGGTGACGAACGGCAGCTGGTCCATGTCTTCCAGCGTGGCGCGTTCGCGGTGGGCGACGATCTGCCCATCGGCGCCCCAGTACGACATGCCGTCGATTTCGGACCAGGGACGTTCCTCGGCAATTTCCTTGATGGTGAAATCGAATTCGTTGCGGGCCACGAAGTCGATGGCGCTGCCGGCCTGGGTCAGGCTTTCGTTCGGCTGCACTGCGACCTTTGCCCCGACCATGCCGATCTTGAGCGAGGGCTTGGCGGCTTTCAGGGCGGCTGCGACCTTCACGTCGCTCGCGAAGGAGGGCGTGCTGGTGTGCATGACGACGAGGTCGTGTTCCTTCGCAGCGGTGATGACTTCTTCCAGCGTGGTGCGCGAGGGTGGTGCGTCGATCAGGCGGCTGCCCGGCACCAGTGCGGCCGGTTGGGCGAGCCAGGTCGGGAACCAGAAGCTCTTGATTTCGCGCTTTGCCTGGTAGCGCGAGCCGGCGCCGCCATCGAACCCGTCGAAGCTGGGCGGCTGCAGAAACAGGGTCTTCATCATGACGGTATTATC
>CAZZVF010000263.1:0-4937 GCA_964657355.1 uncultured Buchnera sp. | reverse complement strand
ACCATCGGGACGCTGTCGGTGCAGGCGCCGCTATCGGTGGCGGTGCTGGCGCTGATCCTGCTCGTGCTCGCGGTGTATGTCGCGGTGCGCGTGGTCGCGACGGTGTTCGGGCTGCCGGGTGCGTTCCGCCGCCGTGGCGATGTGGCGCGCCGCCGCAAGGGCGACCAGGCGGTGACGAGAACCTTGCTGGCGCTGGCGGCGCGGGAGCCCGAGGACGCGAGGCGCCACGCGAACAGGGCGACGAAACTACTTGGCGAGACGCCGCAGACACTGCTGCTGGCGGCGTATGCAGGCAGCATCTCGGGTGCCGAGGAGGAGGCGGCGGACGCGTTCCGCAAATTGTCCGAGCGTGCCGACTCGGCGTTCCTCGGCCTGCGCGGATTGCTGCGCATGGCGGTGGCACGGGGCAACCTTACCGAAGCGGCCGAACTCGCGCGCAAAGCGGAGGTGGCGCATCCCGGGGCGACCTGGCTGCGCAGCGAGCGCACTCTTTTGGCGGTGCGTACCGGCGCCTGGGCGGAGGCGTTGCGGCTGACCCAGGACGACCAGCCTCGTGCGGCGCTGGGTGCCGCGGCGGCGGAAGCCGAGACAGATCCGGAGGCGGCGCACAAGCTGGCCAAGCAGGCGTGGAAGCGCGATCCGTCGCTGGTTCCGGCGGCGATCGCCTATGCCAGGCGGCTGCGCGAGGGCGGCCGCGAAAAGAACGCCCAGGACGTGCTGCGCAAGACCTGGGCGCAGGCGCCGCATCCGGAGCTGGCGGATTTCGCGCTCGCCGCGGCGCCGGACAAGCTGGCGCGGCTGAAGACCGGCAAGGATCTGGTCAAGCTGGGGGCCGATCATCCCGAAAGCCATCTGTTGCTCGGGCGTTTGTCGCTGGATGCGGGATTGCCGGGCGAGGCGCACCACCATGCCGAGGCGGCGCAGGCGGCCGGGCTGAACCAGCGCCGGCTGTATATGCTTAAATCGGACATTGCCGAGGCGGAGGGCGACGAGCCGCAGCATCGCGAGGCGCAGCGCGACGCGTTGCGCCAGGCGGCGATGGCCGAGCCGGATCCTTCCTGGCGCTGCGAGGCGTGCGGCACCACGCATGCGGCCTGGGCGCCGGCCTGCGAAGTCTGCCACACGGCCGGACGCATCAGGTGGTCGGTGCCGCCAAGGGGCCTGATTGCCGCCCCTGCGGTCTGAACCGGCTGCCGCTTTCGCGTTGAAAGAGCCGCCACTCGCGGTCGATCTGGACGGCACGCTGTGCGCCACGGACACGCTGCTGGAGCAGGGCTTGCGGCTCCTGGCTGAAAAGCCGTGGGGGCTGCCAGGGCTGGTGCCGACGGTGTTCGCCGGGCGCGCGGCCCTGAAGCGGCGCGTGGCGCAAAGCGTGGCGCTCGATCCGGCGGCGCTGCTCTACAACGAGGATGTGCTCGCGCTGATCGACCAGGCGCGCGCGGCCGGGCGGCGCGTCGTTCTGGTAACGGCAGCGGACCAGGGCATCGCCGACGCGGTGGCGGCGCATCTCGGGCTGTTCGACGCGGTGTACGGGTCGGACGGCGTGCGCAACCTCAAAGGCGAGGCGAAGGCCGGCTTCCTGGTGGCCGAATTCGGGGCAGCCGGTTTCGACTATGTCGGAGACTCGGAGGCGGACCGCCCGGTGTGGCGGGTCGCGCGCCGGGCGCTCGTGGTGGCGCCTGACGCGGCGTTGGCCGCCCTTGTGCGTGGCGAATGCCGCGACATGGAGCTGGTTGGCGGCGCGGTTGGCCGGCAGGCGCGGGCGCGGCTGGTGCTGCGGGCCATGCGGCTGCATCAATGGGCGAAAAACCTGCTCATCTTCGTCCCCGCGGTGGCTGCGCACAGGGTATCGCTGCCGGTGCTCGCGGCGGCGTCGGCTGCGTTCGTGGCATTCAGCCTGGTGGCGTCGAGCGTGTATCTGCTGAACGACCTGCTCGATCTGCCGCATGACCGGGCGCATCCGGTGAAGGCGCGCCGACCGTTCGCCTCGGGGGCGCTTCCTTTGTCCTGGGGACCGCCTCTGACGCTCTGGCTGCTCGCGGGCGGCCTCGCGATCGCGCTCCTCTTGCCCGGACGGTTCCTGCTCCTGCTGCTGGGCTATTATGTCTGCACCCTGGCCTATTCGCTGGTGCTGAAGCGCCGCATGGTGTGGGACGTGATGATGCTGGCCGGGCTGTACACGATCCGGGTGTTCGCCGGTGGTGCCGCGACCGCGATCCCGGTGTCACCCTGGCTGCTGGCGTTCTCGATGTTCCTGTTCTTCTGCCTCGCAGTGGTGAAGCGGCAGACCGAGCTGGTGCGGCTGAGCCGGGCCGGAAACAGCGCGGCGAGCGGGCGCGGCTATGTCGCCGAGGATCTGGACATGCTGAGGAGCATGGCGGCTGCGAGCGGCTACATGGCCGTGCTGGTGCTGGCGCTCTATATCGACAGCGCCGCGATCCTGCCGCTCTACCGTCATCCCCATGCCTTATGGGCGCTCTGCCCGATCCTGCTGTTCTGGGTCAGCCGGGTGCTCATGCTGTCCAACCGCGGCCTGATGAACGAGGACCCGGTGGTGTTTGCGCTGCGCGATCGGGTGAGCCTGCTGGTGGGGGCGGCGGCTCTGGCCGTGGCGCTGCTGGGAACCTCGTGACGCAGCGGACCCTGTCTGGCTGGGGACGGGTGCGGCGCTCGATCAGCGATGTGCAGGAGCCGGGTTCGACCCGGGATCTCAGCATCGGAGGCGCCGGCACGATCGTTCATGCCGGCGGGCGTTCCTACGGCGATACGGCGCTGAACGCGGGTGGCACGGCAGTGCTGACCGGCGGGCTGGACCGGGTGCTGGCGTTCGATGCGGCGACGGGCGGCATCGTGGTCGAGCCGGGTGTCACGTTCCGGCAATTGGCGCGCGAATTTCTCCCGCGCGGATGGCTGGTGCCGGTGACGCCGGGCACCGCGTTCGCCACCATCGGCGGCGCCGTGGCGCTCGATGTGCACGGCAAGAACCACGAGACATCCGGCAGCTTCGGCCAGCACGTGACGGCGCTCGACCTGCTGACCCCGGACGGTGCGATGCGGACGATCGGCCCGGAGTGCCACCCGGCCCTGTTCAGGGCAACCTGCGGCGGCATCGGGCTTACCGGTATCGTGACGCGGATTTCGTTCAGGATGAAGCGTGTGCCAGGCCCTGCTGTGCTTGTGCATGAGCGGCGCATGCCCGATCTGGCCGCGTTCCTGGACGCCATGGAGGCTGCTTCCGGTGCGCCCTACTCGGTCGGCTGGATCGACGGCACGGCGCACGGTACCAGCTTGGGGCGAGGCATATTGGAAACGGCGGAGCCGGCTACGGACCAGCTCGCGCAGCAAGACAGGACCTGGCGCGTACCCTTTGATTTTCCGGCATTCGCGCTCAATCCGGCCAGTGTCGCGGCATTCAACGCGCTGTATTACCGGCGCGTGCCGCAAGCCGGCCGCAGCCGTCTCGCGCATTACGAGGCCTTCCTCTACCCGCTCGACGCGGTGCACGACTGGAATCGCATCTACGGCAGTCGGGGCTTCCACCAGTTCCAGTGCGTGGTGCCCTTCGAGGCCGGCGAGCGGGCGCTGCGGACCTTGCTGGAAATCATCGCCGAACGCCGCCAGGCCTCGTTCCTCGCCGTGCTGAAACGCATGGGCCCGGGCAGGGCGGGCATGCTGTCGTTCCCGATGCCGGGCTACACGCTGGCCTTGGACTTCCCTGCAAGACACGGCGTCGAAGACCTCTACGCCCGCCTCGTCGCCACAACCCGCGATTTCGGCGGCCGCATCTACCTCGCGAAGGATGCCCTGATCACACCCGAAGACCTCGGCGCCATGTATTCGGAGCTGCCGCAAATCAGGACCGTGCTGCAGCAGGTCGATCCCGAACAACGGATGCGTTCGGATATGGCGCGGCGACTTGGGATTTAACCTGAGGGAATCGAGTCTTTTCATTTCGAAGCCGGATCGGCTCTTGGGAGCTTCAGGCGCCTGCAGCCCGATCGAAGGGGATTTTGACTCCCTTCAAAGCCAGCCAAATCCCGACGCTCAACTCAACAAGAAAGTCCGGAGCAATGAACCACGGGTAAACCACGGCATCGAGGTCTGGAAACACGATTGCCGCTGAGCATGAAGTTAGGATCACGACGGCCACGGCGATATAGGCTCCCGAGAGCAGCCTTGGAATGTAGCGCGACACCCAAAGCAGGTAAGCATGTATAGCGGCGCCAAGGCCAAAGAATACGAGGCCTACCGCCATGGCGGTAGCATGGATGTCTAGAAGCTGCCGCGCCATCACTTGCATCTGGTCCAATGTGAACGCTGTCCGATAGTTAACATCGCTGATGCAGTCGAATGCGACCAGGCTCACGACGACGCCAACGCCCTGAATGAGAGCATTGGCAAGCCGCCACACCATACCGAGCAGCGCGAGCGGCTCGTTGATGGGTTTAAGCAGTATGCAGAGTGCTACCGCGAGTAACACGTCGCCATTCAGCATGAATAGCTCGCCAAAGATGCCAAGCCGGAATTGCCTCGCATGGGCCAAGATGTTTCGGGCTGTCGCCGCGGCATCGCCAGCTACGATGAGATTGTTGCTTAGAGCGCCACTGAGGCAGATCAGAACAAGGGTGATGCCCGCGATCCGGGCGTAACGGAGTTGGACGGCCCTCATGATGCTGCTTTCAAGTCAAATGGGATTTCTCGAAAAGGCGGTCGTAGCTGCGGCGTCCTGCCTCGAGGTTTTTCCGATCGAAGTGGATCGGAGCTAAACTCTAGCAGGCTGCTGAAAAATGATTTCTGGCCCGACCAGACGACACAATAATTCGTGCACGGGCGAGGGTGCGCATCGTTGGTTCAGGAACGAGGACCATGTGATTCGTTTCTTTCCATCGTCGCTGTGCCGAGGGACTTTTTCAGCAGCCTGCTAGAGCATTTTCCGA
>CAZZVF010000262.1:0-5002 GCA_964657355.1 uncultured Buchnera sp. | reverse complement strand
GGTGCGAAATCGCGCTCGATGAGCTGATAGATCGCCGTCGTCATGAGATCGACATACAGCGCCGGATTGTGCCGCCAGCCCTGGATCGTCTCCAGTTGCAGCAACTGCCCGTCGATGCGTGCCAGCAGAACGTCGCGGTCGTCGCGCTCCGTCGGCGACAATTTCGCGGCATCGATGGCGCGCAAGCCTGCCTGCATGCTGTGCAGCGCGCGGGCGTGGGCTTCGTGCGCGGCGGGCGACACATCGTCCAGCAACGCATCGCCGTCGTGTACGCCGAGCGAGACCGCATCGGTCGGCGAGACCTTCCATTCGCTGGCGAAATAGCTCGCGACCTCGCGCCGGTAATCGTCGGCCGGTGCGGCGATGGCGGCTGTTCCGGCGACCAGAAGAGCCATCAGGCTGGTGCAGGCAACGATGCGCATCAGGACTCCTGAGCCGCGTGAAAGATGCGGTGCGGCCATGACAAAGGTGGCGTAGAACGGGACTGCGTGCCTAGCCCTCAGCCGGCGGTGCGGCAAGCGGTCTCTGGGCAAGGCCGTTGCAACAGGATCCGAAAGTTCTGATCGGCATGACGCCGTTGGGCCGCATCGGGCAACCGCAGGATATCGGCAACATCGTGGTGTTTCTCGCCTCGGACGAAGCGTACTGGATCGATGGCCGGCTGATCGGCGCCGCCGCCCGCCAGACGATGTAACCTCCGGACCACAGCAGACCCGAAGCAAGCATGTCGTTTCCATGACAGCGTGCTTCGGGGGTTGAGCTTCTCGCAACCGTTCAGCAAGAAGGGGCCGTTCGCCACGGGCGTAGCAGAAGGGGTTGCGCAATCGTGAAGTACGGACGGCCCCGCTCGCGCAACACCGTCTTCCGCTTGCATGGGCCTGTCCTTGCAGCATTGGCCTGGCTGGCGGCGTCTTATCCAGCGGCAGGCCAGGTCGCCCCTTCGCCACCCGTGGAAGCGCCGCCCGGCGACACGCCCGCGCCGCCGCAGGATTGGGCCATCCACGAGCAGGCGACCCTGCTCGAGCAATACCACCCGGCTTTCCGCTCAGACTATCGCGGCCCCCAGAGCCTCGATCCGGGCAGCCGCGGCGACGAGACGTTCGATGCCACGGTCTATGGCGGCGTGCGGCTGTGGCACGGCGCGGAGGCGTGGGTGAATGCGGAGGTGGACCAGGGTTTCGGCATCAGCGACACGCTGGGCCTGGCCGCGTACACCAGCGGCGAGGCTTACAAGGTCGGCGCCGAAGTGCCGTATGTGCGTGTCCCGCGGCTGTTCCTGCGCCAGACGATCGGGCTCGGCGGCGGGAGTGAAAACCTGGAGGCCGACCAGAACGTCCTGCGCGGCACGCAGGACAAGAGCCGGCTGGTGCTCACCGTGGGCAAGTTCGGGGTCGCCGACATTTTCGACCAGAACAAATACGCCCACGACTCCCGCAACGACTTCTTCAACTGGGCAATCATTGATCTCGGCAATTTCGACTACGCGGCGGACGCGTGGGGCTACAGCTACGGCGCGGCCGGCGAGTGGTACCAGGACTGGTGGACGCTGCGGGCCGGCGCCTTCACCCTGTCGCGCGTGCCGAACAGCAAGCAGCTCGATACCAGCTTTGGCCAGGTGCAGTACATCGCCGAAGCGGAGGAGCGCCACACCCTGTGGGGCCAGCCGGGCAAGCTGCGGCTGCTCGGCTTTCTCACCCGCGGTAACATGGGCGAATTCGACGCGGCGGTCGCCTATGGGCTCGCCAACGACGTGCCGGCGAACATCGCGGCCGTGCGGAACTACGCGAGCCGCAGCGGCGGCGGGCTGAATTTGGAGCAGGCCATCACCGAACACCTCGGCCTGTTCGCCCGCGCGGGCCTCTCGGAAGGCGGCCGTGAGCCGTACGAGTTCACCGATGTCGACAAGTCCTTCTCCATCGGTCTCGCGTTGCAGGGGAACGCCTGGGGCCGGGGGATGGACACGGTAGGCCTGGCAACGGTGCTCGACGACATCTCTCGCCAGCACAAGAATTTCCTCGCGGCGGGCGGCCTCGGCATCCTGGTCGGCGACGGTCAACTGCCCAACTCGGGCCCGGAACAGGCGGTAGAGACCTATTACAGCTATGGCGTGACCTCCTGGATGCAGGTCACCGCCGATTACCAGTTCATCAACAACCCCGCCTACAACCGCGACCGCGGACCCGTCTCCGTGCTCGGCTTAAGGTTACACGCGCAATACTGAACGGGCGGTGAACAGACTCTGTGCCGAAGCGGGCGCTTCCCACTGCGCGTGCGACGCTGCTATGGCTTGCTGCTTCCCACGGCCGCATAGGCTGTGCGTCAGAAATGCAGCAGGGGCTTATGGCCGGCCATTCACACGTCAAGAACGTCATGCACCGCAAGGGTGCGCAGGATGCGCGGCGCGCCCGCGTGTTCGCCAAGCTGATCCGCGAAATCACCGTCTCGGCCAAGACCGGCCTGCCCGATCCCGCCGGCAATCCGCGCCTGCGCGCCGCCATCACCGCCGCCTTCAAGTCCAATATGACGAAGGACACGGTGGAGCGCGCCATCAAGAAGGCGTCCGGGGCAGGAGCCGGCGAGGACTATGTCGAAGTGCGCTACGAGGGCTACGGCCCGTCCGGCGTGGCCGTCATCGTCGAGGCGCTGACCGACAATCGCAACCGCACCGCATCCGACGTGCGCTCCGCCTTCAACAAGCACGGCGGCGCGCTCGGCGAGACCAACTCGGTCAGCTTCATGTTCGCCCGCACCGGCGTGGTCGCCTACCCGACCTCGGCCGCGAGCGACGACGCCATGCTGGAAGCCGCCATCGAAGCGGGTGCGGATGACGTCGAGAGCGGCGCCGAGAGCCATGAAATCACCTGCGCGCCGGACAGCTTCTTCGCCGTGCGCGATGCGTTGGAGGCCCGCTTCGGCGCTCCCGAGGAGGCCAAGGTGGAATGGCGCCCGGCGACTACGGTGGCGCTCGACGAGGACCGTGCCGTGTCGGTGTTCAAGCTGATCGACGCGCTCGAGGACAATGACGACGTGCAGCACGTCTATGCCAATTTCGACGTGCCGGAAGACGTGCTGCAACGCCTGTCGGCGGCCTGAACGGAGTTGGCTCCGGTTTGACGCGCCTGCTCGGCATCGACCCCGGCCTGCGCTTCACTGGCTGGGGGCTGATCGAGGTGGACGGCAACCGCCTGCGCCATTTGGCCTGTGGGGTGCTCGCGACCGACTCCTCGCAGCCCGTACCCGACCGGTTGCGCACGCTGCACGAGGGCCTGACCGCGCTCATCGTGCTGCACCGCCCGGACGAGGCGGCGGTCGAAGAAACCTATGTGAACCGCAACGGCGCGGCGACGCTGAAGCTCGGTTACGCCCGCGGAGTCGCCCTCCTGGTTCCGGCCCTGGCGGGCCTGACGGTGGTCGAGTATGGCGCCAAGGAAGTTAAGAAAGCGGTGGTAGGAACAGGCGGTGCCGACAAGGCGCAGGTCGCCGAAATGGTCCGCCGCCTGCTGCCCGGCGCCACTATCGGCCGCGCCGATGCCTCGGACGCGCTCGCCGTCGCCATCTGTCACGCCCACCACCGCGCCAGCCGCCTGCGCTGGGTCGCGCCGGCATTAGCCCCATGATCGCGCTGCTAATCCGAGTTCAAGCATGATCGCGTTGCTCACGGGTCGCGTCGAACAGCTCGAAACCGGCGCGTGCATCATCGATGTCGGCGGCGTCGGCTACCTGGTGCAGGCCTCCACCCGCACGCTCGCGGCCCTGCCGCACCCGCCGGAAATCGCCCGCGTGCTGGTCGAAACCGTGGTGCGCGAGGACGCCATCCTGCTCTACGGATTCACCGACTCTGCCGAGCGCGACTGGTTCCGCCTGCTCACCACCGTGCAGGGCGTCGGCGCCAAGGTGGCCCTCGCCATCCTGTCGGCACTATCCCCGCGCGACCTCGTCTCGGCCATTTCCGCCGGCGACCGCTCGGCCCTCACGCGCGTCGCCGGCGTCGGGCCAAAGCTCGTGGTGCGCCTGCTCACCGAATTGCGCGAACGCGCCGGCGGCATGCCGTCGGGGCCGGCTTTCACGCCAGGCACAACTGGGGTCGCAGTGACACCGCCCAGCCTCGCCTCCGACGCCCTCTCTGCGCTCGCCAACCTCGGCTACCGCCGCATCGAGGCGCTGCCCGTGGTCGATCGCGTCATCGAACGCCTGGGTGACGCCGCAACCCTCGACGCCGTCATCCGCGACAGCCTGCGCGAGCTCGCCCGTTGACGGAATGGCCACGCTGAGCACGTATCGACCCTGATTGCCGGAGACACAGCATGCCGAACACCGCACCCGGAACCGTTCTTCTCGCAGGCGCCAACCGCGGCCTTGGCCTCGGCCTGGTGCACGAATATCTCGGCCGCGGCTGGACTGTCATCGCCACCGCACGCGACCCGGCACGTGCCACCGAACTAGCCGCGCTGCAAAAGGAGCATTCCGAACGCTTGCGTGTGGAGGCGCTGGACATTGCCGACACTGGCGCGGCAGCCTCGCTTGCAAAGGCGCTGCACGGAACGAAGCTGGACGTAATTTTTGTCGTCGCCGGAATGAGCAAGCACTCGAGCACGCCCATCCATGAAGTACCGCCGGACGAGGCCGCGCGCGAGTTCATGGTGAACGCGTATGCGCCGGTGACATTCGCCGAAGCGCTTTCAAGTCTTGCAGCGCCAAACGCCACTTTCGTCTTCATGACCAGCATCCTCGGCAGCATCGCAAGCAATGCCGGCGGCGGCATGGAATTGTACCGCTCGACAAAATCGGCGCTCAACATGCTGGCGTCGTGCTTTGCGTTACGCCACAAGGCCTCGCCGGTGCTGCTGCTGCACCCTGGATGGGTACGCACCGACATGGGCGGCGACAAGGCCCCGCTCGACGTGCCGACTAGCGTGCGCGGCCTCGCCGACACCATCGCATCCCGCCGCGGCAAGGCCGGGCTCGCCTATCTCGACTACCAGAACCACACGCTTCCTTGGTA
>CAZZVF010000261.1:0-5035 GCA_964657355.1 uncultured Buchnera sp. | reverse complement strand
TCCGGAACGATGTGCCTCACTGAGGCTCAATGCGGCACCGATCTCGGCATGATGCGCACTAAGGCCGTGAAGCAGGGCGACGGCAGCTACCGCATCGATGGTGCGAAGATCTTCATCAGCGCCGGCGAACACGATCTCACCGAGAATATCATCCATCTCGTGCTGGCGCGGCTGCCCGATGCACCGAAAGGCATCAAGGGCGTCAGCATGTTCCTGGTGCCGAAATTCCTGCCGAACGAGGACGGCCGACCCGGTGCGCGCAACGGCGTCACCTGCACCGCCATCGAACACAAGATGGGCCTGAAGGCGTCCGCCACCTGCCAGATGTATTTCGACGATGCGGTCGGCTGGCTGGTGGGCGAACCCAACAAGGGCATGCGCGCCATGTTCACCATGATGAACGCGGAGCGCCTGTCGGTCGGCATCCAAGGGTTGGGCGTCGCCGAAACCGCTTATCAGAGTGCCGTGTTCTACGCCAAGGACCGCATCCAGGGCCGGTCGCTATCGGGCGCCAAGCATCCCGAACGGGCCGCCGACCCGATCATCGTGCACCCCGACGTGCGCCGCACGCTGATGACCATCCGCGCCTATGTCGAAGGCTGCCGCGCGCTGTCCGGCTGGGTGGCAACGTCGCTCGACCTGGAGACGAAATCGTCCGATCCGCAGCGCCGGCAGGAGGCGGAGGATTTCGTCGCCATGATGACGCCGGTGGTGAAGGCGTTGTTCACCGATCTCAGTTTTGAACTCTCCAGCATGGCGCTGCAGGTTTACGGTGGTCACGGCTACATCCGCGACCACGGCATGGAGCAGCTGGTGCGCGATGCGCGCATTTGCATGATCTACGAAGGCGCCAACGGCATTCAGGCGCTCGACCTGGTCGGCCGCAAGCTGCCTGCCCATATGGGCCGTTTTATGCGTGGCTTCTTCCATCCCGTGCAGGAGTTCATCGAGCAGAACGCGGCGGATCCGCTTGTGCTGCCGCTCGCCAAGTCGTTTGCAGCGTTGCAGCAGGCGACGGCGCATCTGGCGATCGTGTCGATGAAGGATCCCGAGGAAGCGGGTGCCGCGGCGACCGACTATCTGCGACTGCTCGGTCTCGTGGCGCTCGGCTTCATGTGGGCGCGCAGTGCGAAGATCGCGGCCGAGAAGATGCCGGCGGCGAACGGCGATGCCGGGTTCTATCGGGCGAAACTCACCACGGCGCAGTTCTTCATGGACAGGCTGCTGCCGCAGACCGGCGCCCTGTGGTCCAGCATCAAGGCCGGCAAGGCGTCGATGATGGCGCTAGAGGACTCTGCCTTCTAACGCGTTCTCCAGCGTAGTCGTGACAGCAAAGGCGTCGTGCTTCTGCATGACGCCTGTCTTGTTTTGTGCCAGCCTGCACCAGGCCCCCGCCGCAGAGCGGGGCAGCGGAGGATCATCCAGCATGCGCATTTTGCCATTGGCCGCGTCCGTCATCGGGGCTGCGATCGCAACCCATTCCGCTTCCGCGCAATCGCGCATCGTGCAGACCCAGTATGGCCGGGTTCAAGGCGTCGTGATGAACGGTGTCAGCGAATATCTCGGCATTCCTTACGCATTGCCGCCGGTAGGCGCCCTGCGATGGGCCGCACCTATGGCACCGAAACACTTCGGCGGCGTCAGGCAGACGACCCAGTTCTCGTCGTCATGCCCGCAGCCGGTCAGCCAGTTCGGCCGGGCGAGCACCGATGAGGACTGCCTCTATCTGAACGTCTACGTTCCGCCTGGAACCAACGCCAACAGCCACCTGCCCGTCATGACATGGATCCACGGCGGCGCGTTCATTACCGGCGAAGGCAGCGACTATGACGGGTCGGCACTCGCCACCGAAGGCCACGTCATCGTCGTGACGATCAACTACCGTCTCGGGCTGCTCGGCTTCCTGGCACATCCGGCGCTCGCAGCACTCGACCCGCATGGCAGCAGCGGGGATTACGGCCTGCAGGACCAGCAGGCGGCGCTCTCCTGGGTCGCAGGCAGTATCGCGGGCTTCGGCGGCGATCCAACACGCAACACCATCTTCGGCGAGTCCGCGGGCGGCGCCAGCGTGTCATTCCAGCTCGTCTCGCCCACCGCGCCCAAGCTGCACGGCGCCATCATAGAAAGCGGCGCCTATGCACGCTCGCTGCCGACGCTCGCTGCATCCGAGGCCACCGGCGAGACCATCGCTGCCGCATCACCGACCGCGCCGACACCGGGGCTCGGCTGCCCGGATCAGACCGCTGCGTGCCTGCGCGGGGTTCCGGTCGCCACCATCGTGAATGCGGTGAACGCGCTCACCGGCTCCGTCTCGCCCGATATCGACGGCACCGTGCTGCCGACCGAGCCTTTGCTGGCCTACAACAGCGGCGCCTTCCAGCACGTGCCGATGATCAACGGCACCAATCACGACGAATACCGCCTGTTCGTGGCGCTGAACGATCTCTTCGGCACCGGCTCGCTCACCGCCGACACCTACACCGCGACGATCCAGTCGGAGTTCGGCGCCGTCGCGTCCGCTGTGCTGGCGGAATATCCGCTCAGCAACTACGCGAGCCCGAATTACGCCTATGCGGCGCTGATCACGGATTACTCGTTCGCGTGCGGCGGCCATCTGCTGAACGGCCTCGCCGCGCAATACACCACGCTCTACAGCTACGAGCTGAACGACCCGAACGCGCCCGATCTGTTTCTGCCGCCTGACCCGAGCCTGCCGAACCTCGGCGACAGCCACGCCGCCGAGCTGCCCTACCTCTATCCGGCGCTGACCGATCCGCTATTCGGCCTCGGCCCCGTGCAATTCACGCCGACACAGCTGGCGCTGGCAAAGGGCATGCGCGCGAGCTGGACCAGCCTTGCCACCTATGGCCGCCCGCTCAACCCGCGCGGCGGCGCATGGCTGCGCTACAGCACGGCACAGGACAGCGTGCTGTCTCTCGTGCCGCCGTCGCCCCGCATGGGCTACGGCTTCGTTGCAGATCATCACTGCGACTTCTGGAAGCCGGTGTTGCTGTTCCAGGCCGGCCTGCCGAACACAGTACCTTACTGATCCGGCAGGGCTAGTTTCCTAACCAGGCCCGGCCCGCTATCTGTCCGGCATGGCTCAGAACACCCGCACGGCGCCACCACCCCCGCCCCCATCAGGCGGGGGCGACCGCATCCAGGATACCAACCTCAGCGACGCGCTGTCCGAGCGCTACCTCGCCTATGCGCTCTCCACCATCATGCAGCGCAGCCTGCCGGACGTGCGCGACGGGCTGAAACCGGTGCATCGGCGGCTGATCTACGCCATGCAGCAGCTGCGGCTCGACCCCGCATCGGGCTTCAAGAAATGCGCCCGCGTGGTCGGCGACGTGATGGGCAAGTTCCATCCGCACGGCGACGCTTCGATCTACGACGCCCTGGTCCGCTTGGCGCAGGATTTCGCGGTGCGCTACCCGTTGGTCGAAGGTCAGGGCAATTTCGGCAATATCGACGGCGATAACGCGGCTGCCATGCGCTACACCGAGGCGCGCATGACCGAGGTGGCCGCCACCCTGCTGGCCGGCATCGCCGACGACGCAGTGGATTTCCGCCCGACCTACGACAACGAGGACCAGGAGCCGGTCGTGCTGCCGGCCGGGTTCCCGAACCTGCTGGCCAACGGTGCCGCGGGCATCGCTGTCGGCATGGCGACCAGCATTCCGCCGCATAACGCGGGCGAGGTGTGCCAGGCCGCGATCCACCTGATCGCCCACCCTCAGGCGACCACCGCCGATTTGCTGGCCCACATGCCGGGGCCGGATTTCCCCACCGGCGGCGTGCTGGCGGAGGATCCTGCCGCCGTGCTGCAGGCCTACGAGACCGGCCGCGGCGGCTTCCGGCTACGGGCACGCTGGGCAGTCGAGCAGGGCCGCTTCGGCACCTGGACCGTCGTGGTGACCGAAATTCCCTACCAGGTGCAGAAGGCGCGGCTCATCGAGCAGGTCGCCCAGCTCATGGAGGAGAAGAAGCTGCCGCTGCTCGGCGACATCCGCGACGAGAGCGCCGAGCTGGTGCGCCTGGTGCTGGAGCCGAAAACCCGCGGCATCGAGCCCGAAGTGCTGATGGAGACGCTGTTCCGCGCGACCGCGCTGGAAACGCGCTTTCCGCTCAACATGAACGTGCTGACCGCCGACCGCACGCCGCGCGTGCTCGGCCTGCGCGACGTGTTGCAGGCCTGGCTCGACCACCGGCAGGAGGTGCTGGTCCGCCGCTCGAACCACCGTCTGGCGGCGCTGCGCAAGCGCCTCGAAGTCCTCGACGGCTTCCTCGCCGTTTATCTCAATCTCGACGAGGTCATCCGCATCATCCGCGAGGAGGACGACGCCAAGGCCGCGCTGATGCGGCGTTTCAGCCTGTCGGACATGCAGGCCGAGGCGATCCTGAACATGCGGCTGCGCAGCCTGCGCCGACTGGAGGAGATCGAGATCCAGCGCGAGCACAAGGCGCTCACCAAGGAGGGCCGCGAGCTCGAGCAGCTGTTGGGCAGCGACAAGCTGCGCTGGGCGCGGATCGCGTCGGAAATCGAGGAGACCGGGCGTAAGTTCGGCGGCGGTGCACTCGGCGCCCGCCGCACCGAGTTGGGCCGCGTGCCGGTGCCGGTCGACGTCGCCAGTATGGTGGTGGTCGAGCGCGAGGCGATCACCGTGGTGATGTCCGACAAGGGCTGGATCAGGGCGGCGCGAGGCCATCTGGCGGATGGCGAGGGGCAGAAGTTCAAGGAAGGCGACAAGCTGCGCCTGCTGCTGCCGTGCGAGACGACGAACCGGCTGGCCCTGCTGGCCAATAACGGGCGGATCTACACGCTACGCGCCGGCGATCTGCCGCGCGGGCGGGGCGACGGCCAGGCGATCCGCGTCATGCTGGACATGGCGAGCGGCGACGAGATCGGCTTCGTATTCATCCTGCGCGAGGATCAGCGCTACCTGCTGGCGAGCAGCGGCGGACGCGGCTTCGTGGTGCCGGGTGCCGACCTCGTCTCCGAGAAGCGCACCGGCAAGCAGGTGTTGAATTT
>CAZZVF010000260.1:0-5067 GCA_964657355.1 uncultured Buchnera sp. | reverse complement strand
AGGGGAAGTTCAGCCCTTCGGTGTTCGGCTACGATCTGGGCGTCACGCATGATGGATGGCTGGCCGAACAGATCGTCATTCCGGCCGCCGCCCTGGTGAAGCTGCCGGACTCGCTGTCAGACGAGCAGGCCGCACCACTGGCGGCCTCCGGGCTGACGGCGTGGAATGCGTTGCTCGAGTTTGGCCGGCTGAAGCCCGGCGAATGGGTGCTGGCGCTGGGCACCGGTGGCGTTTCGATTTTCGCGCTGCAGATCGCCAAGATGGCCGGCGCCCGGGTGGCCATCACCTCGTCGAGCGATGAGAAGCTGGCGCAGGCCAAGGCGCTCGGCGCGGATGTGACGATCAACTACAGCCGCGAGCCCGAATGGGGCGCCGCGGTGGTGGCGGCCACCGGCAAGGGCGCGGACATCGTCGTCGAGACCGGCGGCCAGGCCACGCTGAGCCAATCCATCGGAGCAGCGGCGCCGGGCGCGCGGATTGCCATCATCGGCGCGCTTGCCGGTGCCGCCAGCACGGGCTTGCCGAACTTCGGCTCGCTCATCGGCAAAGGCATCACGCTGCATGGTATCGCCGCGGGTAGCCGCGCGATGCTGGCGGACTTCACCGCCGCCGCCGCGGCGAACAACTTGGCGCCGGTGATCAACGCCAGCTTTCCATTCGCCCAGGCCGCGCAAGCCTACGCCCATCTGCAATCGGGCACGCATCTAGGCAAGGTGATGATCACCCTGTGACCGCCGCCGCCCCGGCGTCGGAGCGACTGGTTGCGCACGCCCTCGCCGTCGAATGGGATGCGCTGCCGGAAGCATCGTGTATCGCGGCGCGTGCCTTCCTGTTTGACACGATCGCAGTGGGCGTCGCCGGCCGCTCCGCGCCCAATGCGGATCTTGTGACAGCCTCCGTCGCAGGCTGGGTCGGCTCGGGCGGCACCTCAGCGGTGTTTGGCCGCCCAGGGCTACGCCTACCGGCTCCCTACGCGGCATTCCTAAATGCTTTTCAGGTGCACGCGCAGGAATTCGACTGCGTGCACGAGCCCGCCGTCGCGCATCCCATGGCCAGCGTGGCCTCAGTCCTGCTGGCCGAGGCGCAGCGCTCCGGCCCGTATCGCGGCGCGGATATCCTGGCCGCCCTGGTGGCTGGCGTGGACGTAGTCGCCACACTGGGCGTAGCCGTCGCCGGGAAACTCAAATTCTTTCGCCCCGCTACCGCGGGCATCTTCGGCTCCGTCTGCGCCCTCGCGCGCCTGCGCCGCCTTGACCCCGGCGTTACCCGCGACGCCATGGGCTACGCGCTCGCCTTCGCCAGCGGCACGATGCAGGCGCATGTCGAAGGCAAGCCGGCCTTGGCCTTGCAAGTCGCCGCCGCCGCCCGCTCCGCAGTCGAGGCCGTCGACCTGGCCGCCGCCGGTCTGCCCGGCACCATCGGCTCGATCGACGGCCCCTTCGGTTATCTGACCCTGTTCGAGGACCAGGTCGATCTCGCCCCGGCGCTCGCGGCCCTCGGCACGGCCCAGCGCGTGGCCGAACTCAGCTGGAAGCCGTTCCCCACCGGCCGCGCTGCACACGGCGCCATCGTCGCCCTGCAGCAATTGGTTAAGCAAGGGGTGCAGGCCGCCACCCTCGACCGCTTCGTCTACCGGGCGCCCCCCTTGATCGCCCGCCTCGTCGGCCGCCGCCCCAAACCGGGCATGGATGTCGCCTATGCGCGCCTCTGCTTCGCCTGGCTCGGCGCCGTGGTACTGACACGCGGCACGGTCGGACTGGAGGATTTCACCGGGGCGCGGCTGGACGACCCCGCCCTGCTCGCCTTGGCCGAGCGCATCCACGTCGAAGCCGACGACAACGACGACCAGGCGGCTTTTGTACCGGCCACTGCGACAGCCACGTCGCGCGCCGGCGATGTATCGCGCCTCGAGGTGAAGCGGCAGTTCGGCTCGCCGGAGTGGCCGCTCGACAGGGCCGAGCAGGTGGCCAAGGCGGCGGCCTGCCTGGCGTTTGGCGGCGCACCGGCTATTGCGGAGCAGCTGACCCTGTTGCTGGACCGGTTTGACGAGGTGGGAGATGCCGCCGGGGCGTTGTTCGGGCTGTTGGAGGCGCAGCAAGGCTAAAGGAAAGGAAGGCCGTGTCCTTCTTCGGAACCGGAGCCGCGAGAGCATCATCCGACCAGATGGGGTCACCTGCCGGATAAAGATGCTCGCCAAAACAAAGGGATAGAGCATTTTCCGGCAGGCGCACTGATCCAATCAGGTCGGAAAATGCTCTAGTGTTACCGCTGGTGAGAATCGGCGTCCGTTCCAGCGGGAGCCCCCGCCTCAGCGCGCTTCGCCGATTGCTGCTTGAACAACCGGACGTTCGTTCGTGACGGCTATGAGCTTCACGGTTGTCCTCGTGGATGAGGGCCAGGACCTGCGACCGCAGCGCTTGGGCATGTTGGTGGCGCTTTCGGAAGCGACCGCCAACGCAGTCAGCGGCTGCGGGCAAGTCTGCGGCCGCTGGATGGCCAGGCGCCTGGTTGGTCACGCTCGGCACCCTCGGGGCTGGACCAATAGTTCTCGCTTTGCGCCTTTTTGTTGACAGTTGTTCTCAACTTCACCTTAAGTGCCGCACCAACAAGAGGGCACGGCATCGGAGCGCAAGCTGTATTGCTTTTCCGATGACTATGGTCTCGCGCGGCTTTCTTCCGTATTCGCGCACGCTGGTAGTATAAAACATCCTGACCTTAGAAACATACTATAGTCTGCGGGGATACCTCATGCCTAAACATGCACTACTCCATGGTTGCGCTCTATTGGGAGCGGCCGGCCTGGCTCTGTGGAGCGGCAGCGCCGCCGCCGCTGCTCCCGAAATCACCAAGACGCTGCCAAGCGGCTTCCTCTCGATCACGCCCCAGTCGAGCTTCCCGACAGGCAATCCGCGTCTCGCCCACACCAACGTCCATATCGTGGTGGCGGACCGTGTCCATCGCCAGAGCAGCACGCCGATCGTCGGCTTGGAAACGCCGGCCTCGCTCGCCTGCGTGTATGGCCTGGTGGCTAAGAGCAGCGGCTGCAACCCGACAACGGCCACGGCGCTTCCGACCGGCGGCAGCAAGCTCGTCATCCTCGTCGACGCCTTCGATGATCCAACCGCGCAGAACGATCTCACGGTTTTCAGCAAGCAGTACGGTCTGCCGGCCATTACCAATGCCAACTTCCAGGTCGTCTACGCCAGCGGCACCAAGCCGCCGCAGGACAGCACGGGCGGCTGGGAATTTGAAGCATCGCTCGATATCGAGATGGCCCATGCGATGGCACCAGGCGCCAAGGTCATCCTGATGGAAGCGGCTTCCAACAACAACAGTGACCTCGACAAAGCCGTGAAAGCTGCAGCCAAGCTCGCTGCTGCGGCCGGTGGCGGCGAAGTGTCGATGTCCTACGGCGGCGGCGAGAGTTCAAACGAGGAGTCGGGGGAAAGCACTTACACGGGCAATAAAGTCGTGTTTCTCGCCTCGACAGGAGACTCGCCCGGCGTCGAGGCGCCATCCGTGCTGTCGAACGTGATCGGCGTAGGCGGCACCAACATCGTTCGCGACAGCAAGCATAATTTCCAAAGCCAGACCGCCTGGACCAACACCGGCGGCGGCATCAGCCAGTATGTGCCGATTCCGGACTTCCAGGCGGCGATCGCGAAGGTCAAGAAAGTCGTCGGCAAATTCCGCGGCGTGCCGGATATTTCGATGAATGGCGGCCCTTCGGCGGCCGTCTCGATCTACGACACGACGCCGTATAACGGTTCGCTGCTGAACTGGAGCGGCGCGTACGGAACGTCGGAATCCTCGCCGCTTCTGGCGGGCGTTCTGAACGCAGCAGGCAAATTCGAAGCTTCGACCGAGGCCGAACACACGCTCGCCTACAACGGCTACACGAAGAAGGCCCATTGGACTGACATCGTTTCCGGCACCTGCGGCAACAATGGCGGCTCCGCAGCCGTGAAGAACTATGATCTTTGCACAGGCATCGGCGTCCCGGCAGGCTACGGCGCCAAGTAAGTCTGAAAAACATACCCGTCTGCCGAATCTTCGGCAGACGGGTTCGCGCGCGGAAAAAGCCTAGCCCAGACTCACAACCACCAGATGACAACTGGGGCGAGGCATACTGCGGCATCGGAGGTGATAGCGAGTTTGTCGTATCGTGTGGCGACGCGTCGAAAATCTTTGAGGCGGCAAAACGCGCGTTCGATGAGGTTCCGTCGTTTGTAAGCCTGTCGGTCGAATGGGTCATGCCTCTTGTGTGTCGGGTTGTTTCCAATCACCGGCTGGTTGCCGCGTCCCAGCAGGAAGTGCCGCAGCCCGTCGCTATCATAGGCGGTATCGGCTGCCAGTCTGCTCGACGGCGGTGCTCTATCATCGGCACGCGCGCGGATCATCGAGGTGGATAGCAGCGCCAGCCAGCGCTCGGTGGCGGCCGCTGCTTCATTGAGGCGGCTGGAGGGCGGCGGACTGTGACAACGGCAAGATATTTCGGTCTGACAGCGCGCTGACAGGTGAAACGGGCACGGAAATCGGGCATCTAACCCACATGGATGCCGCGGCCACCGTCCTGACCGCCTTGCCAAGTGCTTTGCACAAGATGCGGCGAAGCAATGCGACCGCCCGCGCAGCTGGCGACCGGGCGCACCATCCGACACTCCGCCCGCCCACGGTGATGGTGGTGGCAGCCCTCCACATTGCCTGCCTGACCGCGTTCAGCCTGGCGTTCCCACCCGGGCCGACGCCCAAGTCGCCGACCGACAATGGTGTACCGGTCGTGTTCGTACCCGTGCCACCAGGGCCAACCGCGCCCCCGGATCTCCAGCCGCAGATCCTGTCGTCCGGCACGGTCGCGGCGCAGGTCAACGCAGTGGTGGACGCGCTGGCGCCCGTGCTACCGCTGAGCATGATGGCGAGCGAGACCGGCCTGGCGCCGCCCCCCAGGTCGCGCGCGCCGCGACACACGGCGACCCAGGCGACACGCGTGACAGGTCGCCACGTCGAGACCGCCCAAGCGCTTCCACCCACAACCCAGCCGGCGTCAACCGCGCGCGCCGTGCCCGC
>CAZZVF010000259.1:810-5070 GCA_964657355.1 uncultured Buchnera sp. | reverse complement strand
CAAGCAGGAGGACGGCGTGGTCTATCACGCGCGCGACATGGCGGTGGTGCGCGCCCGCCTGTCGCACGCCCCCGCCATCCTGGTTTCCGCCACGCCGAGCCTCGAGACGCTGGCCAATGTCGAGGCGGGCCGCTACCGCCACCAGCAACTCGCAGCGCGGCACGGCGGAGCGCGCTTGCCCACGGTGCAGGCGATCGACCTACGCGACCATCCGCCCGAACGCGGCCACTTCCTCTCGCCCGTACTAGTCGATGCCGTCCACCGCACGTTCGAAGCCGGCGAGCAGGCCATGCTGTTCCTCAACCGGCGTGGCTACGCGCCGCTGACCCTGTGCCGGGCTTGCGGTCACCGTCTGCAATGCCCGAACTGCACCGCCTGGCTGGTCGAACACCGCGCGCGCCGTGAACTCGCCTGCCACCATTGCGGCCATGCCGAGCCGATCCCGGAGCATTGCCCCGTCTGCAACGCGGAACGGACCCTGACCCCCGTAGGCCCCGGCGTGGAGCGCATCACGGAGGAGGCACGGCTGGCGTTTCCCCAGGCGCGCACCCTGGTCATGGCGAGCGACACGCTGCCGGGTCCGCATGCGGCCGGCGAGGCCGCGCTGCGGATCGAGCGGCGGGAGATCGACCTAGTCATCGGCACCCAGATCGTCGCCAAGGGGTGGCATTTTCCGCACCTCACCCTGGTGGGCGTGGTCGATGCCGATCTGGGCCTCGCCGGCGGCGACCTGCGGGCGGCCGAACGCACGGTGCAGCTGCTGCACCAGGTGGCGGGTCGGGCCGGGCGGGCCGAGGCACCGGGCCAAGTGCTGCTGCAGACATTCTCGCCCGAGCATGCCGTCATGCAGGCGCTGGTGGCGAACGACCTGGCCACGTTCTTCGCCCGTGAGGCGGAAGCAAGGCGGCCGGGGCACTGGCCGCCCTACGGCCGCCTTGCCGCGCTGATCGTGAGTGCGGACAGCGCCAACGCCGCCGATCTCGCCGCGCGCGACCTCGGCCGGGCCGCCCCGCATGGTGACGGCGTCACCGTGCTGGGTCCCGCCCCGGCACCGCTCGCCATCCTGCGCGGCCGCCACCGCCGGCGCCTGCTGCTCAAGACCCGCCGCGACATCGCCGTGCAGCCGATCCTGCGCGAATGGCTCGCAAATGTTGCCATCACGCGCGGCACGCGCGTGGACGTCGATGTGGATCCGGTATCGTTCCTGTGAGGGTAAATTCGTGAATACCGTTGCAGAGCCGGAATTCACAAACCAAAAGTCGCCTCAGCAGGCAAACGAGCTGGAGTGCAGGACGTGACCTACCCAATGTTAAGACACGGATTTGCGGGCCGGGTGCTTGCGCCGGCGGCGGGCGGACTGGCCCTGCTGGTATCCGCAGCCTCGTTTGCCGCACCTCCTGTGGCGAATCTCGAGGCGTCGAGTTCCGCCGAATTGCAGAAGCTGCTGCAGGTGCAGGCAAAACAAACCAAGGTGGTGTTCGCAAATCGCCAGCCGCCCCGGGCCCCTTCGAGCACGTTCGACCGCCTCTTCATGTGGAACGAAATCGCGCTCGACACGACCGCGATCGACCACACGCCTTTGGCGGCCGGCGAGAAGCGGGTCTTCGGCGAACAGTTCGGCCCACACCGTTCCAGCCGGGCCATGGCGATCATCCACATCGCCATGTTCGATGCGGTCAACGCCATCGTGCCGAAATTCCACAGCTATGCGAATGTCCAACAGGTCACCGGCGACGTTTCGATCGACAGCGCCATTGCCCAGGCCGCACACGACACGCTGGTGTGGCTTTATCCCTCGCAGGCTCCTCGGCTCGACGAACTGTTTGCCGTCGATCTCTCGCGCATGCCGCGCGATCCGGCCGGCGTGACTGCGGGCGAGGCGCTCGGCAAGGCGGCGGCCCAGGCCATCATCGCGCTGCGCTCTGCCGACGGTTCGCAATACACCGAGCCGACGGCGGGTGGCCCGTTCACCCTGATCGGCGGCGTCGGCCACTGGTCGCCCGATCCGGTCAGCCAGCTGCAGGTTTATCTCGGCGCCTATTGGCCGGGTGTGACACCGTTCGTGCTGGCTTCCGCAAGCCAGTTCCGCGCGCCGCCGCCTCCGGCCCTGACCGATCCAGCCTACACACGCGCGTTCAAACAGGCGCAGCGCCTCGGCGGCGATCCGCTAAACGGGACGAAAACCGACCGCACGAAGAAGCAGACCATCGAGGGTGTGTTCTGGTCGTATGACGGAACGCCGGCGTTGTGTGCGCCGCCCCGGCTATACAACCAGATCGCGCGCACGATCGCCCTGCAGCAGGGCATGCGCAGTGTTCCGGAAGCGGCACGCTTTCTGGCCCTGATCAACACCGCCATGGCGGACGCGGGCATCGCGGCCTGGGACACGAAATGGTATTATCAATACTGGCGGCCCGTGACCGCGATCCGGTCGCCGGACCAGGGTGGCAATAATACGGTCGAGCCGGATCCCGCATGGTATCCGCTCGGTGCCGCGGCGACGAACACGCATGGGCCCAATTTCACGCCACCTTTTCCGGCCTATGTTTCCGGGCATGCGACATTCGGAGGTGCCTTGTTTGAAATCCTGAGGAAGTACTATCCGGATGCAACCCCGTTTACGTTCACGTCCGATGAATGGAATGGCCTGAATACAGATATCTACGGCAAGATCATGCCGCTTCGGCCACTGAGCTTCCCGTCGCTGTCCGCCGCCGAATACGCGAATTCCGAAAGCCGCATCTACCTCGGCGTGCACTGGCAGTTCGACTCCGATGTCGGTATCGTCGAGGGAAACCATGTCGGGGACTGGGTCTTTGACCACGCCTTCAGGCCGCTGAAGCAGGCGCCGGCGCGCCCGGTTGGTGGAATCGCCGGCCACTGATAGGGCGTTCCTGCGCAGTATCTGATCAACCCAGCTGTTTTCGGGCCCGATTTCTAAGGGAACACGCCATGCCCCTTCTGCACGACAGGTCCCGATGGCAAGTCCAGCTTGCACTTCTGTCGGCGTTTGCCGTGGCGGGCTGGAGCATTCATGCGCAGGCGGCCGCAAACGTGCCTGACAATAGCGCGACCGATCCGTTCTTGTGGCTCGAGGATGTTGGCGGCGCGCGCAGCATGGACTGGGTGCGGCGTCACGACGCAGCGACGCTCAAGGCTCTCTCTGCCGACCCGCACTACCAGCCGTTCTACGACCAGGCGCTCGCGATCGCGCAGGCGAAGGACCGGATTCCGGTTCCAAAGCAGATCGCAGGCGCCATCACGAATTTCTGGCAGGACGCGGACCACGTTCGAGGCGTGTGGCGTCGCACGACGGACGACGATTACCGCGCCGCCGAGCCGCATTGGACCACGCTGATCGACGTGGATGCGCTCGCCGCGGCCGAACACTCGAATGCCGTCTTCAAAGGGGCCAACTGTCGCGAACCGGAAGAGCGGCTTTGCCTGGTGACATTCTCCGACGGTGGCGAGGATGCCGAGAACGAACGCGAATTCGATATCGCGAAGCGTGCGTTTGTGCCGAACGGCTTTACGATTCCCCGCTCCAAGCACGAGGCCGACTGGGTCGATGACGACACCTTGATCGTGACAACTGATTGGGGCCCGGGGAGCATGACGACCAGCGGCTATCCCTTCATCCTCAAGCGCCTCAAACGCGGCCAGAAATTCGCCGAGGCCGTGGAAGTGTTCCGCGGCAAGCCGAGCGATGTGCAGGTCGCGTTCTCATCCATGACGGACGGCGATGGGCACGGGTTGCAGCTGATCGAACGCGGCATCGACTTCTTCCACACGGAATTCTATCGCATCTCACCCTCGGGCATCTCGATGTTGCCCATTCCCGAGAAGGCCGACACCGTCGGCCTGGTGCGGAACCGGCTCGTCGTCGAGGTGGAGGAGGACGTGCCGCTTCCGGATGGAGGGAAGATCCGTGGCGGCAGCATCGTCTCGTACGACATGACGCATCCCGAGGCCCCACCCGTACCGATATTCCAGCCCGGTTCACGTCAGTCCGTGGGCGAGGCCGCGGTGACGAAAGATCACGTTGTCGCCACCGTCTACGACAACGTGATCGGACGGGCCTATAGTTTCTCGGCCCGGGGCGATGGATGGACGCAAGGCACGCTGGCGTTGCCGGATGATGCGTCGGTTCGCATCGTCTCCACTTCGATCAACAGCAACCGCGTCTATTTCGGCGTGACCGGTTTCCTCACACCGAACAGCCTGTGGCTGGCCGATGTGTCCAAAGACGATCTGTCCAAA
>CAZZVF010000259.1:0-800 GCA_964657355.1 uncultured Buchnera sp. | reverse complement strand
TGCACGCTTCGATGCGTCGCGCGACATGGTCGAGCAGTTCGAAGTGCCCTCCGGCGACGGCACGAAGATACCCTATTTCGTCGTGCGTCCGCGCGCCATGAAGAACGACGGCGAGAACCCGACGCTGCTGACGGCCTATGGCGGTTTCGAGGTCAGCCGCACCCCGACCTATCTGCCGTCGGTGGGCAAGCTCTGGCTGGAACACGGCGGCGTCTATGTCCTGGCCAATATAAGGGGCGGCGGCGAATTCGGCCCATCGTGGCACGAGGCTGCGCTGAAGACCCACCGTCAGGTCGCGTATGACGACTTTGCCGCTGTGGCAAAGGATCTTATCGCACGTCGGATAACGTCATCGCGGCGGCTTGGCATCGAGGGCGAGTCCAATGGCGGCCTCCTCATGGGCGTCGAATTCGAGCAGCACCCGGAGCTTTGGAGCGCCGTCATCATCGGTGTGCCGCTGCTCGACATGCTGCGGTTCGAACAGATTGCAGCCGGCGCCTCCTGGGTTGGAGAATATGGCAGCGCCGCCGAGCCGGCCGAACGCCGCTTTCTCGCGCGCATCTCGCCCTACGCAAACCTGAAGGCAGGCGTGCATTACCCGGAGCCCTTCATCTTCACGACCACGAAGGACGACCGTGTCGGCCCGGTCCATGCGCGTAAATTCGCCGCGAAAATGGAGGCCATGGGGCTGCCGTTTCAATTCTACGAAGCGACGGAAGGCGGCCACGGCGCTGGCGTGAACGCCGCCGAAGTGGCACGGGAACAGGCGCTGGAAATGACCTATCTCACCCGCAAGCTGA
>CAZZVF010000258.1:0-5077 GCA_964657355.1 uncultured Buchnera sp. | reverse complement strand
GGCACCGAGATCGTGGTGAGATCGAGTCGCCCCTCTCTCACCTGCCTTAATTAGTAGGATTCCAAAGGCCTGCCTTTGGTGGGGTCCAGGGGTGACACCCCTGGCCTTCCTACCGCCAACCACACCGTGTAAGCCAACCTCCCATGACGCGGTTTGTCTTTATCACTGGCGGCGTGGTTTCCTCCCTCGGCAAAGGCATCGCTTCGGCGGCGCTTGCTGCGCTGCTTCAGGCGCGCGGCTACCGGGTTCGGCTGCGCAAGCTCGACCCTTATCTCAACGTCGATCCCGGAACGATGAGTCCGTATCAGCACGGCGAGGTGTTCGTCACCGACGACGGTGCGGAGACCGATCTCGATCTCGGCCATTACGAGCGCTTTACCGGTGTCGACGCGAAAAAATCCGACAACGCGACAACCGGGCGGATTTATTCCGAGGTGATCGCGCGCGAGCGTCGCGGCGATTATCTCGGCGCCACGGTGCAGGTCATTCCGCATATCACCGATGCGATCAAGGAAGCGATCGTCGGTGAGACCGACGACCTCGATTTCGCATTGATCGAAATCGGCGGCACGGTCGGCGACATCGAGAGTCTGCCGTTCCTGGAAGCGATCCGCCAGCTCGGCAACGATCTCGGTCCCGAGCGGACCATGTTCGTGCACCTGACGCTGGTGCCGTATATTCCGAGTGCGGGCGAGCTGAAAACCAAGCCGACGCAGCATTCGGTGAAGGAGTTGCTGAACGTCGGCATTCAGCCGCAGATGCTGCTGTGCCGGTGCGACAGGCCGATCCCGGAGAACGAGCGGCGCAAGATCGCCTCGTTCTGCAACGTGCGGCCGAGTGCGGTGGTGCCGGCGCTCGATGCCGACACGATTTACGCGGTGCCGATCGCTTATCACGAGCAGGGCATGGACCGCGAGGTTCTGCGCCATTTCGAGCTGCCGTTCGACGAGGCGCCGGATTTGTCTCGATGGCAGCGTATCGTCGATATCGTGCGTGCGCCGGAGGGCGAGGTGCGTATCGCCATCGTCGGCAAATATATCAATCTGCTCGACAGCTATAAGTCGCTAGCGGAGGCCTTGGCGCATGGCGGCATTGCCAATCGCGTGCGGGTAAAGCTCGATTGGGTCGACAGCCAGATCTTCGAATCGCCTGACGCGGTCAGGCAGCTTGAGGACGTGCACGGCATCCTGGTTCCCGGTGGCTTCGGCGAGCGCGGCACCGAGGGCAAGATTGCAGCGGTGCGGTTTGCGCGTGAGCGGAAGATCCCGTTCTTCGGCATCTGCTTCGGCATGCAGATGGCGGTGATCGAGTGTGCGCGGAACCTGGCCGGCATGCCGGACGCATCCACCACCGAATTCGGGCCCTGCGACGAGGCAGTGGTTGGGCTGCTCACCGAATGGGCCCGCGGCAACGAGCGCGAACTGCGCGAGGCCGGCGGTGATTTGGGCGGCACGATGCGGCTCGGCGCCTATCCTGCAGCGTTGGCCGCCCACTCGCTGGTGCGCGAGATCTACGATGGAGCCGCAGAGATTTCCGAGCGGCACCGGCATCGCTACGAGGTCAACGTGCATTACCGCGATCGCCTGGAAGCGGCCGGACTGCGTTTCTCCGGCACGTCACCGGACGGAATTCTTCCCGAGATTGTCGAATACCCGGACCATCCGTGGTTCGTCGGCGTGCAGTATCATCCCGAGTTGAAATCGAAACCGTTCGAGCCGCACCCGCTGTTTGCCGGGTTCATTGCGGCATCCATCACCCAGTCCCGCCTGGTCTAGGCAGAACCTCGTGTCCGAAGCGCGCATCGTCGAAATCCGCGGCCTGAAGATTGGCAACGGGCTGCCGTTCGTCCTCATCGCTGGCCCGTGCCAGATCGAGAGTGCGGCGCATGCGACGGAGGTCGCTGCTGCGTTGCATGAGATGGCGCGGGCGGCCGGAATCGGGCTGATTTTCAAGAGCAGCTTCGACAAGGCCAACCGGACCAGCGCCAGTGCCCATCGCGGCGTGGGGCTTGCAGCGGGATTGCAGATCCTTGCCGACATAGGCAGCACGTTCGGCATCCCGGTGCTGACGGACGTGCACAGCGCCGACCAATGCAAACCTGCCGCCGCGGCGGTCGACGTGCTGCAGATCCCCGCCTTTCTGTGCCGCCAAACCGACCTGCTGATTGCCGCCGGCGAGACCGGTGCCGCCATCAACGTCAAGAAGGGCCAGTTCCTCGCGCCGTGGGACATGCGCAACGTGGCGGCCAAGATCGCCGGCACCGGCAACGAGCGCATCCTGCTCACCGAACGCGGCGCGAGCTTCGGCTACAACACCCTGGTGAGCGACATGCGCGCTTTGCCGATCATGGCCGAGACCGGCTACCCGGTGGTGTTCGACGCCACCCACAGCGTGCAGCAGCCTGGCGGCCAGGGCACCTCATCGGGCGGCGAGCGGCGCTTCGCTCCGGTCCTCGCGCGCGCGGCCCTGGCCGTTGGCTGTGCCGCAGTGTTCATCGAGGCGCATCCCGACCCCGATCACGCCCCTAGCGACGGCCCCAACATGATCCCGTTGCGCGACATGCCGGCCCTCATCGCGACCCTCAAACGCGCCGACCAGGTCGGAAAAGCCGCCACCGCCTGAGCCCACCCGCACAGGATGGACGTGCCTCCCGCCACCCCTTGCGCCACACCCGACCGCCCGGCTATATGCGGCCTCCCGCGCGAACAGGGGCCGTAGCTCAGTTGGGAGAGCGCCTGAATGGCATTCAGGAGGTCAGGGGTTCGATTCCCCTCGGCTCCACCAGCAGCTTTGCGGTGGCGCATTTACGAAAAAAGCCGGAGCGTTTTCACTCCGGCTTTTATTCGGCGTTTCGCTAGAGTCTTTTCCGTCGAAGTGGATCGGAAATAAAATCTCGCTCTTTGTTCCAACGAGCATCTTTATCCGACGGGTGATCCCATCTGTCCGAATGATGCTCTAGCGGGCAACTTGCTTATTGCGCACCTTCAGGCTGCGCATCGATCACTGCACGCTCTTGTTCGTGCAGAGCTTCGAGCTTCTGGTGCGTGCTGGCCGCCTGGCTCAGCTGCGCCGGTGTCAGCAGCGCGCGGATCTGCAACAAGGTGTTCAGATGGATCTGATCCAGCTGCGAGCGCAATGCTTCCTCTTTCTGCACCGTAGGCGTCAGCTGCTCGGCCGTCAGCGATCCGGCCGTGAGCATCTGCGTCTCCATCTGCTCATGGATAGTGTGAAGCTGCTCCATGATCGGCTTGCTCTGCACCCACGCAGTCTCGCCGAGCTGGTGCGCCTGCTTCTTCTGGATGTCGGTCAGGGTCAGGCTGTGGAGCAGTTCCATGCCATCGCCATGATGCAGCTCGCCTTCCATATGGCCGCCGCCCATCGGCTGGGCGAAAGCGGCGCCTGCGGTCGCCAGACCGCACGCAGCGACCGCGGCAATCAGGGTGTGCCTCATAGTCATGAACAACCTCCTTGGCATGAAATGCCGGCCGTGAAGCCGGCATGCCTATGCGTAGCACCGGCACTTAAGGAGGGGTGTCGCGGGCTGTCGTGCAAACGTGACGAAGCGTTGCGCAAGCGGACGGCTCCTACTGCTGGCAAACGCTTCCATCCGAACGACATTCAAGCAGACGACGCCCCGTCCTGGGGCACAGCAAGGAGCGCTCGATGGTGCAGACAATTTTCCGGACCGCACTCTGCGCGGCCGTGCTTTGCGTGCTCGCGGCGTGCGCGACCACTCCCCAGGATCGTGGCCCTTGGCACGAATACCTGCACCAGCACGGCCTCGAATGATTTGGGTCTCGCATAAGCAACCGGCCACCTTGGCGGAGCAAGGTGGCCGGAAGACAAGAACGATTTTTGGCGATTACTGAGCGTTTACCGTGCGAGCGGCACTGCTGTTGCCGTCGCGTGCGCAAGAACGATGTCGGTGCCGACGGGTGCTCCGAGAGCATTCGACGCGGTGATCGTGATGTGCAAGCCGTTCACGACCGTCGGACCGCGGCCGTTGGCAGGAACCGTTTGTTCGTTGACGACCACCTGACCAAGCAGGGGGAGCGGGACGATCGTGTTTGCCGGCACCGTCAAGGGTACGGGGACGCCGGCAATTACCAGATTGCCGAATGTGGAACCGGCCGCCGACGCGGTGACGATCTTGTTGACGGCGGTTTCGTTCGCGACCGCGGTGAGAGTTCCTGCGGTAATAAGGCCACCGAGCAGGCTTACGCCACTGACAGTGGCAGTCGTCTGCGCCACCGTTGTTTTCTTGTCCGTCGGGCCGCCGAAGGCTGTCGAGCTGCCTCCCGCCAGTGTCACGAGGCTACCGCCGTTGACCGCCGCCACGGTCTTCTTGATCGTCCGGCCGTTGGTGCCGGTGCACTTGCCGATGGAGGTATTGCCGAGCGAACCAAGATCGGCAAGAAGCACGTCGCCGGCAGCAAGGTTTGCATCCGCCACGGTGCCCACGCCGCTCACGCCGACTTTCGGCTGCGCGCGCGTATAACCCGCAGTGACGCTGCCGATCGACAAGGTGGCGCCCACCGGAAGGTTCAGCGTGTTGGTCTGCGTCACCGTCACGCTCAGCATATTCACCGACAACGACTCGTCGCTGTTCGTCTCGCCGGAGTGGGTGACTCCGAACACGGTCACGTTGCCGATGCCGGCCAGTGGGATGATCGTATTCCGCTTGACGGCGGGATCGATCTTCTGCCCGGCGATGACCAGGTTGGTAAAGCCCGAGCCACGGGTCGAAAGCGCGAAGGCCGTGTCTGACACATTGACGTTTGCGACGGCCGTGATGCCGTCGGCGGTGATCAGGCCGCCAAGCAGCGACAGTCCGGCAATGGTTGCCGACTCCTTGTTCTCGGCCCTCGTGGCCGTACGTTTCGCGTAAGACGAGGCGGTAGTCGCATCGACCGTCAGCAGCCCGGGTATATTGGCCGGTCCGACAGTGCCGATCAGCGCCTTGCCGTTGACGCGCGGCGGGCGGACCTTGAACTGCCACGCCGCCTGCCGCAGCGAGCGTGCCAGCCCCGAGCCGATCGGGGATTCGGCGAGTTCCTGGCAGTCCTCGACGCGGAAT
>CAZZVF010000257.1:0-5097 GCA_964657355.1 uncultured Buchnera sp. | reverse complement strand
GCACGAGCCTGGCACATCGATGCCAAAGCAGGAGCCGTCCACCACATCATTGTTTTAACAAAGAACGCGTTCCTGAACTACTTACACCGAAGCAGAAGTCTGCGGCACCAGCGTGTCGCTTGCTGTTGCCCGTGGCCTGCGCCCTGCCATGTCGTCGCCGGCGTTTTCGGGGAGCAGCGCGCAGATCGGCGAGGCGATCAGGGTGATGAGGCCGAGCACGATCCAGGCGACGGAGAAATCCGACAATTCGGGTCCGGCGTGGTGCTGGATGTGGATGGAGGCGGCGAGGGTTGCGGCGGCGACGCAGATGCCGGCGCTGAGCATGAGTTGCTGGAACGTGGTGTAGAAACTGGTGGCGGCACTCATCATGGCGCGTGGGATGTCGGCGTAGGCCACGGTGTTGTAGGCAGTGAATTGCAGTGACTGGAAGAAGCCGCCGAACAGCATGACGGTATAGATCGTCCAGAGCGGCCAGCCCGGGCGGAACAACGCGGCGGACATCAGGAACAGGGTCGCCAGGACGCCGTTCCAGACGAGCACGCGGCGGAAGCCCCAGCGGCGCAGGATGCGCACGCCGGCTGCTTTCATGAGCATGGCGCCGGCGGCGCTGGAGAAGGTGATGAGGCCGCTTTGGGCGGCGGACACGCCGAAGCCCAATTGCATCATCATGGGCAGCAGGAACGGCAACGCGCCGCCGGTGATGCGTGTGAAGGCGCCGCCCCAGACCGAGATTGCGAAGCTCGGCACGCGCATCAGGCGCAGGTCGAGGATCGGGCTGTCGACGCGTCGCGCGTGGAAGACGTAGAGCGTGCCGAGGCCGATGCCCATGGCGGCGATGGCGAAGGTCTGCAGTGGCGAGGTGGCGCCGCGGCTGGCGACTTCGAAGCCGAACAGCAGGCAGGCGAGGGCTGAGCCGGAGAGTGCCAGTCCGGTGAAATCGAAGCGGACCGGGACGGATTCGCGGATGTTCTCGATGTAGCGGCCGGCGAGTGCGAGGCCGAGGGCTCCGATCGGCACGTTGATGTAGAAGATCCAGCGCCACGACATGGTGGTGACGAAGAAGCCGCCGAGCGGGGGGCCGATGACCGGTCCGATGAGGCCTGGCACGAGCACCCAGGTCATGGCCGAGACGAGGTGTTCCTTGGGGATCGTGCGCAGCAGGACGAGGCGTCCGACGGGCATCATCATGGCGCCGCCGATGCCTTGCAGGACGCGGCTTGCGACGAGCATCGGGAGCGAATTGGACTGGCCGCACAGGATGGATCCGAGTGTGAACAGCGCGATGGCGGAGCGAAATACGCGGCGCGAGCCGAAGCGGTCGGCGACGCGACCGCTGGCGGGGATGAACACGGCGAGGCTGAGCAGGTAGGCGGTGAGGGCGATGTTCATGTGCAGCGCGTCGACGCCGAACTGGCGCGCCATGTCGGGCAGTGCGGTTGCGAGCACGGTGCCGTCCAGCTGTTCCATGAACAGCGCGCCGGCGATGATGAGTGCGGTGCCGCGAAAGCTGGGAGTTGATGGTGCCGGCATCAGGTGTAAATCAATGCCGCATTGCAGCAGGTAAACCCCCGATCCGGCAAACCAGCCAAGCCGGTCCGGGGTGGCTCACCTTTCATGTCGGCAGGTGAATGCCAGCCAACTTGACATGAGGATGCGGCGCGATCGCCAAGAGTGCCGGCACGAACAGCAAAGTCGTCACCACGGTGCAGAGCAGGCTCATGAGCAGCAGCGTTCCCATGCTGGCGGTGCCCGGATGGTTCGAGAGTGCCAGCGAGCCGAACGCGGTTCCCGTGGTGAGTGCGGAGAACAGCACGGCGCGTGCGGTGGCCGAGCCGAGGAAGCGCGAATTGCCGGTTCGCCAGTTCATCACGAAGTAGATGTTGAACGACACGCCGACGCCGAGGAGCAGCGGGAGTGCGATGATGTTGGCGAAGTTGAGGCTGAGCCCGAAGGCTTTGAGCAGCAGGACGGTGAGCAGGGCGGAGACGACGAGCGGTGTCATGACGAGTGCGACGTCGAGTGCCTTGCGCAATGCGACGGCGAGGATGATGGCGATGGCGATGATGGCGCTGATGGCGGCGATCTTGAAGGCGCCGACGATGGTTTCGGTGCTTTTCATGATCCAGATCGCCGAGCCGTTGGCTTCGGGCATGACGGAGAGCACGGAGGCGGCGAAGTGCCTGATGGCGGCGGCATTTTTGACCGATGCGCGGGGCAGGACCTGGATGCGTGCGCGCCCGTCCGGCAGCAGCCAGTCGCGCACCAGTTCGGGCGGCAGGTCGGCGCGTGTGACGGCTGTCGCGGAGAGTGCGTCGCGCAGGCGGGCGAGTTGTTGCGGCAGATAGCGCACGAGTGCGTCGTTCGCGGTGGTGAGTATAGCGTCGGGGGCGGCGGCGAGGCGCTTGATGTCGCCGGCGATGGCGATGAGCGGGTCACCTGGCTTGAGGTCTGGCAGGATGGCCTGCATGGCCGCGTCGAGTTTTGCCGCCGAGCGTCGGAGATCGTCCGGAGTGGCGGGTGTGGGGTTCGGCTGCGTGGCCAGCGTCGGGCCCAGGATGGAGGCTGCATCCTGGATCATGGCGAGTTTCGCCGGCTGGTCGTCGGGGATGAAGCTGTCGAGCGAGAGCACGTCCTGCACCAGAGGGAGCTTGGACAGGCGGGGTGTCACCGCCCGGACTGCTTCGAGCGAGGGCAGCAATGCTTCGCTGGTATAGGGATTGGTGAGCGGATCATCCATCAGGTCGTGCAGCGTGCGGACGGCTTCGGTGTGCTGGTTCTTGGTGTGCAGCGGGTCGCCGTCGAAGGTCAGCGTGAAGGTGAGTGCGGCACCGACGAGGGCGAGCAGGCCGAACACGGCGACGATGCGGAAGCGGTTGCGGATGACGATTGGTTCGGCCGCCATCAGCAAGGCGATGCCGGATTCGCGGTCGTCGCGCGGGGGGCCGCACAGGCTGAGCATGGCGGGCAGCACGGTCATGGTGCAGGCGAACGCGATGATCATGCCGCCGCCGGCGATGATGCCGAGTTGTGCGACGCCGACGAAGTTGGTGGGTGTGAAGGCGAGGAAGCCGGCGGCGGTGGCGAGGGAGGCGACCAGGATCTGCGCGCCGGCCCGCTTGCCGGTTTCGCGCAACGCCTCGCGGAAATCGGGATGGTTGTAGCGGCGGGCGCGCAGGCGGACGCAAAACTGGATGGCGAAATCGACGGCGATGCCGACGAAGAGGATGGCGAAGGCGACGGAGATGAGGTTCAGCGTGCCGACGCTGAGCGCCGCGTAGCCGGTGGTGAAGACCAGGCCGAGGACGAGTGTCGCCAGGATCGGCAGCATGAGCCGCCATGAGCGGACGGCGAAATAGAGCCAAATTATGACGAGCAGGAAGCTGGCGATGAGGCCGGTGACGGCGCCTTGGGCGACGGTTGCGAATTCCTCGTCGTCGAGTGCGACGGAGCCGGTGATGCGCATGCGCGCCTCGCCGGATGCGATGGTGGGCAGCCGCGCGGCGATGCGGCGCATGGCCTTGGTGGCCGCACCGCCCGGTTGCAGCTGGCCGTAGTCGAGCGTGGGTCTGGCCAGCACGAAGCGGTATTTGCCGGCCTGGTCGGCGAGCTTGCCGGCGAGCAGGGTTTCCCAGGATAGCGGCGCTGGATGGCCGGACGCTGCTGCGGCGAGTGCGGTGTGGAAGCTGGTGAGGGCGGGCGCGAAGCCGGCGGTGGCGATGCCGCGTTTGGCGCCTTCGGCTATGAGGGAGAGTGCCGCGAACAGGCCGCGCAGGGTTGGGTCGGCGGCGAGCTGGCCGAGGAATGGCTGGGCGTCGATGGTGCGGTCGAGCAGATCCTGCAGGTCGGGTTTGCCGATCAGAAGGAAGGCGTTTTTTTGGAGGTAGGGCAGGGCATCGGGCTGCGAGACGAGCGAGAAATGCTGGTGGTCGGTGCGCAATTTGGCGGCGAGTGCTGCGGCGGCCTGCTCGGCCTCCTCGGGAATGCGGCTATCGATGACGCCGACGAGCAGGGCGTCGTTCTGGGGAAAGGCTGCTGCCAGGGTGTCGCTCTGCTGTTTCCAGGGCAGGCTGGCTGCGAACATGCCGCCCGTGTCGGTGGTGACGCCGAGGAACTGTCGGGCGGCGAGCATGCTGAGCAATGTGAGGATTGCGGCGAGTGCGAGCACCAGAAGCGGGTTGCGGCCGCTGAAATCGACCAGCCTGGGGAGGCGGCTGCGCGTCGCGGTGGCGAGGCTCATGGTGCCACCTGGTGCATGCGGATGAAGGCTTCGATGTCGTCCAGCACCGAGGCACGGCGCTGGAAGAGGGGAGCTATGGCGGTCACCAGGCCGATATGGGCCAGGCCCGTGTAGAGTTTTACGGTGGCCTCGCCGCCTTTTTCCTCAACGTGGCGGGCGAGTGACAGGCTGTTGCGCGGCCGTACCGTGGTGTCGTCGGTGCCGGCGAGCAGCAGCATGGGCGGGGCGTGGCCGTCGACATAGGTGACCGGCTGGCTGGCGGGGCCGTCCTGGGCGGGGGCGAAGATGTCCTTCACATCGGCGTCGGTGAGGGGGAGGAAATCGTATGGTCCGGCGAGGCCGATGAAGCCTGCGATGCGGGTGCGGCTGGTGCCCGCCTGTTCGAGCAAGGCCGGGTCGAGGGTGAGCATGGCGGCGTTGTACGCGCCGGCGGAGTGGCCCATGAGGAAGACGCGCTTCGGATCGCCGCCGAGTTCGGCCAGGTGTTGTTCGGTCCAGGCGACCGATGACGCGCAATCGTTCAGGAAGGCGGGGAAGCGCACTTCGGGGTAGAGGCGGTAGTCCGGCACGACGACGATGTTGCCGCGTCGGGCGAGGGTGGCGGCGACGAAGGGGTAGGTGCGTTTGGACCCGTAGGACCAGCGGCCGCCGTAGAAGAACACCACCACGGGGGCGTCATGCGCGTTGTCGGGGCGGTAGATGTCGAGCTTTTCGCGCGGGCCGTGCCCGTAGGCGATGTCGTGCGTGACGGTGAGGCGGTGGCGGGAGATGGTGGCGTTGAGCAGGTCGGAAGGCGAGCAGCGCGCGAGGGTGAGCAGGCTCAGCAGGGCCATGGGCACGCTCTTCGCCGCGCGTTTGGT
>CAZZVF010000256.1:0-5100 GCA_964657355.1 uncultured Buchnera sp. | reverse complement strand
CAAGACAGAGCCTTTTGACGAGGAAGAATGTGTCGAATGGGCAGACTAGCTGCCCTGTAATATGGGAATACTGGCTAAGTCGCTGTCCCTCAGCGAGCGAACCGGCGCTTGAAAGGTCCATTATGGACCTATGCAGTCTCGTGTCTTCTGGCGCCCCCCTTGCGGTAACGTGCGAGATAGCCCGGCACCACTAGCTCGATTGGTGTCGGAACCACGCCAAGCGTTGTAAGTCCCGGCATCGCCGGGTCCGCGACATTGTCGCGCTTCAGCATGATCAACTGATCAGCGGTTAGGCCGCTAAAAGGCACGCGTGCCATCAGTTTGGCCATTCCGTCGGGCATGGCCACCAACGGCCGGTGGCGCTCGATCTGCGCCAGGATCCAGCCCAGGATCTCGCGGAAGGTCATGATGCGCGGACCGCCGAGCTCGTAGGTCACGCCTCCGCCGTCGGGTTTGGCGATCGCCGCCATCGCCGCATCGGCGACGTCGCCCACGTACACCGGTTGGAACCGGCTGCTGCCTGCGATCACCGGCATCACCGGCGATAGCGTTGCTAGCGCCGCAAAGCGGTTGAAGAACTGGTCTTCTGGCCCGAATACCAATGAAGGCCGCAGAATGACGGCAGCCGGGAAGTGCTCACGCACCAGCTTTTCGCCTTCGGCCTTGGTTTTTCCGTAGCGCGACGGGCTCACCGGATCGGCCCCTATCGCAGACATCTGCACCAGGTGCTGCACGCCTGCAGCCGCGGAAAGCCGCGCCACGCGCCCGGCACCTTCTGCCTGATAACGATTGAAATCGCCGGCTTTCCGCTCGGCCAGTATGCCAACGAGGTTGACCACGATGTCGGCGCCCTCAATGGCCCGGGCCAGCGTTCCATCCGATCCGATATCGGCAAACAGCGGGACCACCTGCCCGACGCGCCCCATCGGACGCAGGAACATTGCCGATTCCGGATCGCGCACCGCGACGCGCACGATATGGCCATCAGCCGTCAGTCGCTTGACGATGTAGCGGCCTAGAAACCCCGATCCGCCGATTACCGCCGCTACACGCCGCGTTTCCATATCCCAGGCCCCCATACTTCACGCTTGGGCACTTCGCCTCTGCGCACTTCGCTCTTACGCACCTGGCCCTTTACTATGGTGCGACCGCTGCACCCTCAAGGCACGCGCCCTATGGGGCGCTCGTGCCAACGCGCCGCGCGGCTGCATCACGCAACAGCCTTCCTACCCACCGCGCCCCGTGCTAACCCGCCGGGCGCCATGCCCCGCCCACTGATCGCCGTATTGAACGGCCCCAACCTGAACCTGCTAGGCTCGCGCGAACCGACCCTTTATGGGGCCGCCACGATCGACGACCTGGAAGGTTTATGCGCCGAGACGGCGGACGCGCTGGACCTCTCGATCGATTTCCGCCAAACCAATCACGAAGGCGAGCTGATTACCTGGGTTCAGGAAGCTCGAGACCGCGCCCGCGGCATCGTCATCAACCCCGCCGGCTACAGCCACACCTCCATCGCCCTGATGGATGCACTGCTGGCCGCCGAGCTTCCAGCGATCGAGGTTCACCTGACAAATATCCATGCGCGTGAGGATTTCCGCCGCCGGTCGCTCATCTCGCAGGCCGTCCAGGGTGTCATCTGCGGCCTCGGCATCCGCGGTTATGGCCTGGCACTCACCGCCATCGCCGAAATGCTGCTGGATGAAGAACCATGAGCCGCCTGCCCGTGGATGCCGAAGCAATACGCGCCTTGGCCGGCGTGCTGCTCGAAACCGGCCTGACCGAAATCGAGATCGCGGAAGGTGACAGCCGCATCCGCGTGGTGCGTGCGCCGGCGATCGTGCAGTCCGCAGTGGCCGCTCCTGCCCACGCTGCCACACCACCGGCCGCCGCGACACCCGAAGCAGCCGAGGCCGCCGATTTCGCGCGGCACCCGGGCGCGGTCAAAAGCCCAATGGTCGGCATCGCCTACCTGGCGCCAGAGCCAGGCGCACCGCCCTTCATAGGGGTCGGCCAGCCCGTCGTCGCCGGGCAGACGCTCATGCTCATCGAGGCGATGAAGACCTTCAACCAGATCAAGGCGCCCCGGGCCGGCACGCTTACCCGCATCCTCGCAAGTACCGGTGTTCCAGTGGAATACGACGAAGTGCTCATGGTCATCGACTAGGTGGCCGGGATGTTCGGCAAGATCCTCATCGCCAACCGTGGCGAGATAGCACTGCGCGTGCAGCGTGCCTGCCGCGAACTCGGCATCCCCACCGTCGCCGTCCACTCCACCGCCGACTCCGACGCAATGCACGTCCGCCTCGCCGACGAAAGCGTCTGCATCGGACCGCCGGCGGCGCGCGACAGCTACCTCAACATGGCGGCGATCCTCTCGGCCGCGTCCGTCACCGACGCCGACGCGATCCATCCCGGCTACGGCTTCCTGTCCGAAAATGCCGCCTTTGCGGAAATGGTCGAGGATCACGGCCTCACCTTCATCGGCCCGTCCCCCGAACACATCAGGATGATGGGCGACAAGATCACGGCAAAGACCGCGATGGCGCGGCTCGGCGTACCTCTCGTTCCCGGCTCACCCGGCGCGCTGCCCGATATCGACGCGGCACGCGCGATTGCGGAACGCGTCGGCTACCCCGTGCTCATAAAGGCTACGGCAGGCGGCGGCGGTCGTGGAATGAAGGTGGCGCTGGACGCATCCGAGCTCGAGGAAGCATGGGGCGTCGCCCGCACCGAGGCCCTTGCTGCTTTCGGAAACGATGAGGTCTATCTCGAGAAGTATCTCGATCGCCCCCGCCATATCGAGTTGCAGATCATGGCCGACGCCCATGGCAACGTGGTGCATTTCGGGGAGCGCGACTGCAGCCTGCAGCGTCGCCACCAGAAGCTGCTGGAGGAAGCCGGCAGCCCCGCCCTAACCGGGGAGCAGCGCGACACAATCGGCGCCACGGCGACCGCCGCCTTGCGTGAACTCGGCTACCGCAACGCCGGGACCCTGGAATTCCTCTACCAGGATGGGCAGTTCGCGTTCATTGAAATGAATACGCGCCTGCAGGTCGAACATCCGGTCACCGAAATGGTCTGCAATGTGGACCTCGTGCGCGAACAGATCCGCATCGCAGCCGGCGAGAAGCTGGGCTACACGCAGGACGACGTCAAATTCTACGGCCACGCGATCGAATGCCGCGTGAATGCTGAAAACCCGGAAACGTTCATGCCGACACCGGGCAAGATCCAGGCTTTCCATGCGCCCGGCGGCCTTGGCGTGCGGGTGGATTCCGCACTCTACGCCGGTTATGTCGTGCCACCATATTACGACAGCATGATCGCGAAACTGATCGTGCACGCACCCACCCGTCCTGAAGCAATCGCCCGCCTGCGCCGCGCACTCGACGAATTCGCCGTGCTCGGCATTAGCACCACGCTCCCGCTGCATCAGCGCATCATCGAAGACCCTGAATTCCAGGCCGGCGATTACACAATCCACTGGCTGGAAAAATTCGTCTCCCGGCAACACTAGAAGCTTGGGTCCCTCGCAGAAACAAGGCAGCCATAAAGTGCAAAACTCGCCCCGGCGCCGCTCTTTGTTTTAGCGAGCATCTTTATCCGACAAGTTATCCCGTTCGGTCGAATGATGCTCTAAGACAGCATGGCACAACAGAGGGTGCCCATCTTGCGGCCCATCAATGCGAACACGACGCAGCGCCTGGCCCTCGGGTTCGCAGGTTTGACCTTCGTCCTGCACCTCGTCGGCAATCCGCATTACGGCTTTTTTCGCGACGAGCTCTATTTTATCGTCTGCGGCCGTCACCCGGATTTCGGCTATGTCGACCAGCCGCCCATCGTGCCCCTGCTCGCCGCCCTTTCACAAAGCTTTGGCACGTCGCTGCCCGCACTGCGCGCAATCCCGGCAGCATTTTCAGCAGCGACGATCTACGCCGTCTGCATCCTCGCAGCCGACATGGGCGGGGGAGTGTTCTCGCTGCTCCTCGCCGCCATCTGCGCAATCCTCGCGCCGGTGCTCAGCGCGTTCGGCGCCGTGCTCGGGCCCGACACGGTGCAGATCCTCGCCTGGCCGCTTGGCGTACTGCTCATCGGCCGGGCCCTACAGCGATCGCCACAATACTGGCTGCCGGCAGGGATCGTTCTGGGTCTCGCCGCCGAAGCGAAATACAGCGCTATCATTGCCGCGGTCGCGATAGCCATCGGCATTGTTCTCACCCCGCACCGCCGCGCGGCACTGTCACGATGGTTCTGGTTCGGCGTGCTTGCGGCAGCCCTCATCGTGCTGCCGAACGCCCTGTGGCAAATACTGCACGGAATGCCGATGCTGGAGCTGCTGCGCAACGGGCAACATGGCAAGAACGTGGAGCTCAGCCCGGCAAATTTCCTGCTCCAGCAAGCGCTTTTGACTAACCCGATCCTGGCGCTGGTCTGGATCGCGGGCCTCGCATGGTGCCTCGCCACCTCCACCTGGAGATGGTTCGGCCTTGGCACCGTCGCGCTGCTTGCAATCATGATCGTGCTGCACGGCAAGGCCTACTACCCAACGCCGGTCTTCGGCGCACTCTTTGCAGCGGGTGCTGTGTCGATTGAAGCGCTCATCCGGTCACGACCGACATTCAAGGCCGTTACAATAGCCGTCGCACTCGCTGCCGGGTTGCCATTCCTGCCGCTGACGCTACCGGTTCTTACAGAACAAAAGTTGATCGCTTACCGCGATAGCCTGTCCCGGTTCGGCATCATCCCGAGTCCAAGCGAAAATCACGCAATGCCGTCCATCGGCCAGGAATATGCAGACATGCATGGCTGGCAGGAACTCGCCGACACAGTCACCCGGCTTTATCGCGGGCTGCCACCCGAGATCCGGGCCCGCACACGGATCTTCGCCGCCAATTACGGCGAAGCTGCCGCTATCGACGTGCTGGCTCCCCGAGGCATTCTGCCTCCTGTAATCGGCGGCCACAACCAATACTGGCTGTGGGGTCCAAGGAGCTGGGACGGGCAGTCATTGATCGATGTCGGCGGCAAGCTCGACGTCGATCGACAATACTGCAGGTCGGCGACCGAGATCGGCAAATTTGAAGCGAACTTCATCAT
>CAZZVF010000255.1:0-5113 GCA_964657355.1 uncultured Buchnera sp. | reverse complement strand
GTTCGCACTCGGCTTCGGCCGCAGCCCCTCCGAAGCGGCATTCCGCGCCCGCGCGAGCCTGATGGACGAGTTCGATACGCTCAGCGCGGAGTACGAAGCTGCATGGCGCGCCTGGCAAGCCGGCTTGCGCCCTCTTGATCAACAGGTGGGTGATCGCACCGCTGGCGGGACCGCAGGAGGGCACAACACCTACCGCGTCAGCACCGCTGTCCTGCGCGCGCACGAATCGCCGTCGTTCCGCGGCGGCTTCATCGCCTCGCTGTCGGTGCCGTGGGGTGCCATCAGGGGCGACGACGACCTCGGCGGCTATCACCTGGTATGGCCGCGCGACCTGGCGGAAACCGGCGGCGGCCTGCTCGCGGCGGGTGCGGTGCCGGAGGCGCTCCGGGTGCTCGAATACCTCCGCGCCACGCAGGAGCCGGACGGGCACTGGCCGCAGAACAACTGGCTCGACGGCTCGTCCTACTGGCAGGGCGTGCAGATGGACGAGTGCGCCTTTCCCGTCCTGCTGCTCGATCTCGCGCGCGGCACCGGCGCGCTGCCCGGTGACGCGGCGGCGGCGTATTGGCCGATGGTGCGGGCGGCCGCCGGCTTCCTGGTGCGCAACGGCCCCGTCACCGGGCAGGACCGCTGGGAGGAAAGCGCCGGCTATTCCACCTTCACCCTCGCCGTCGAGGTGGCCGGCCTGCTCGCAGCGGCCGCCATGGCCGAGGCGGTCGGCCAGACGGAAGCCGCCGCCTTCCTGCGCGACACGGCCGATGCCTGGAACGCCTCCATCGAGGAATGGACGTTCGCACGTGGCACCAGCGTGGCGCGCGATGTCGGCGTCGAGGGCTATTACGTCCGCATCGCACCCGCGCTTCCGCCCTCCGCGCAATCCGACCTCGACGGCGACATCCAGCTGAAGAACCGCCCCGACGGGCAAGGCGACCGCAAGGCCCACGAGGTGGTGAGCACGGACGCGCTGGCCCTGGTCCGCTTCGGCCTGCGCGCAGCCTCGGATCCGCGCATCGTGGACACGGTCAAGGTGATCGACCACTACACGCGCACCGATCTGCCGGCCGGCCCGTGCTGGCACCGCTACAACGGCGACGGCTACGGCGAGCACGAGGACGGACGGCCGTTCGACGGCACCGGCATTGGCCGGCTCTGGCCGCTGCTCACCGCCGAACGGGCGCATTACGCGCTCGCACTCGGCGACCGGGCGCAGGCCGAACGCCTGCTCGGCACGATGGAAGCCTGCACCAGTCGCGGTGCGCTGATCCCCGAACAGGTGTGGGACACCGACGACATTCCGGAGCGCGAGCTCGTCCGCGGCTACCCCAGCGGATCGGCCATGCCGCTGGTATGGGCGCACGCCGAACACGTGAAGCTGCTACGCTCGCTGGCGGACGGCGCGGTGTTCGACATGCCGCGCCACACCGTGCAGCGTTACCAGACGGAGAAGCTGCCCGCGCGCATCAGGGCGTGGCGCCCCGGGCTCGAGACCGCCACCTTGCCGTTCGGGCGTGTATTGCGCGTCGAGTTGCAGGTGCCGTCGGTCGTGCTGTGGAGCGACGACGACTGGGGCGGTTCGCACGAGGCGGCGACAGTGGAGACCATCTTCGGTATTCACATGGCGGAACTGCCGACACAGACGCTGAAATCCGGCCGCTCCGTGGTGTTTACCTGGCGTGTCCTCACGACCGGCGCCTGGGCCGGCATGGATCACCGTCTCGTCGTCACGCCCGCCTCCTGAACTATCACGCCGCCCGAAACGGCAAGCCTGCTCATTTCGCCTGAAAGATGAGGAACAATCGATGTCCGACACTTTCCAGTCCGGCCCGGCACAGGGCTCGCCAACTGGCGGAAATGTCCCGTTGTCGGCGGCCGGCGCGCACCCTGCACCGCCCGCGACACTCGTCATCTTCGGCGCGCATGGCGATCTCACCAAGCGCCTGCTGATGCCGGCGCTGTACAATCTCGCCGGGCAAGGCCTGCTCGACGATGGCTTCAAGGTCATCGGCGTCGATCGCGTCGAGAGCACCAAGGAGTCGTGGCGCGACGAGCTGTCGAAGACCATGCAGGAATTCACCCACGACAAGACGGCGGAATTCTATGTCGAGACGATCGACGAGAAATGCTGGGGCTGGGTGACGCAGCGGCTCGACTACGTGCAGGCGGATTTCACCAAGCCGGCGGACATGCAGAAGCTCGGCGCCCACGTGCAGGGCAACGTGGTGTTCTACCTCGCCGTGGCGGCGCGATTTTTCGGCACCGTGGTCGAACAGCTCGGCCAGGCCGGGCTGCTCAAGGAGAGCGACGGCGCGTTCCGCCGCGTCGTGATCGAGAAGCCGTACGGCTCCGACCTGGCGTCGGCGAAGGCGCTGAATGCGCAGGTCCTGGCGCAGGCGGAAGAAAAGCAGATTTTCCGCATCGACCATTTCCTCGGCAAGGAAACCGTGCAGAACATCATGGCGCTGCGCTTCGCGAACGGCATCTTCGAGCCGCTGTGGCGGCGTGACCATATCGAATATGTCGAGATCACGGCTGCCGAAACCATCGGCGTGGAAGAGCGCGGCGCGTTCTACGAGCCGACCGGCGCGCTGCGCGACATGGTGCCGAACCATCTGTTCCAGCTGCTTTCGATGACCACGATGGAGCCGCCGAACTCGTTCGACGCCGAAGCGGTGCGCAACGAAAAGGCCAAGCTGCTGCAGGCGATCCATCCGATCCCGCCGGACGATGCGGTGCGCGGTCAATACGACGCCGGCAAGGTGCAGGGAAACGACGTCGCGGCCTACCGGCACGAGCCGAACGTGGCGCCGGACAGCAGGACGGAGACCTACATCGCGCTGAAGCTGCAGATCGACAACTGGCGCTGGGGCGGCGTGCCGTTCTACCTGCGAACCGGCAAGCACATGCACGGCCGGATGACGGAAATCGTCATTCATTTCCGCAAGCCGCCATTCGCGCTGTTCCGCGACACGGAGGTGGACTCGCTCACGCCCAACACGCTGACGCTGAATATCCAGCCGCAGGAAGGTTTGACGCTGGCGCTCAGCGCCAAGCATCCCGGGCCGAAGATGACGCTGGCGCCGATCGATCTGCGTTTCCGCTACCAGGACGCATTCAAGATGGCGCCGAATGTCGGCTACGAGACGCTGATCTACGATTGCCTGATCGGCGATCCCACCTTGTTCCAGCGCGCCGACATGATCGAGGCGAGCTGGGCCGCGGTCGACCCCGTCATCCAGAACGCCACGCGAGGCGGCGAACCGGAACTCTACCCCGCCGGCTCGAACGGCCCAGACGGCGCCGACAAACTGCTCGCCCGCGCGGGTCATGCATGGACGAAGCTCGCCGAAGACTAAAGCATTTTCCGACCTGATCGGCTCAGTGCGCTTGCCGGAAAATGCTCTGGCCCTTTGTTTTAGCGAGCATCTTTATCCGACCGGTGATCCCGTCTGGTCGGATGATGCTCTGGCGGCGGTTACCCGGGAGGGCGCTTGTCCGCCGTTTTAGCGGGCATCGTCGGCGTGGACACCGTGGACCGGCGGCGGCGATGTGCAGACCATCGGATCCTCCCGCTCGCTTAGGGCACCACCGATGCGACAAGATGCGCGGTGATCGTCCTGAACCTGGGGTCGCTGCGGATCGGGTCCAGCATCGGGTCGATCGCCACCTCCGCCAGACCGGGATCGCGCAGTCGGGCGGCGGCGTCGAGCCAGTTCAACGCGTCCGCCGTCTGGCCCCATTGCGCATAGATCTCGGCATAGCTGAACGCGCCCGCGTCGCCCTGATCGGCGCGCAACCTGGCCAGGCTGGCCTGCGCCTCCTCCCGCCTGCCCAGTCGTTGATCGGCGATTGCCATGACCTCCTTTTCCTCGAGCGTATCGGCCGGCGCGCACAATTTCCTGGCGGCCTCGGTCTGGCCCTGCATCAGCAACACGCCGCCGAGCAGACCGACATAAACAGGCCGCAGACCGTTCCCCAGCACACCGGCATGGTGCAACGCCTCAGCGGCCTCGTCGTAGCGGTGCGCCATGAACAGGATGCGGCCGAACTGACCCCACGCATTGACCGAAAGCGGGTCGATCTGCGTGCCGCGCAGCCCGGCAGCAACAGCCCGGTCGAGATGCCCCGCCGCCAGCTCGATATTGGCATAGTTGCCCTCGATGGCCGCGCTGCCCGGCGTCAGCAGCAAGGCCTGCTCCATCTCGCGCTCCGCGGCCGCGTGGTCCAGCAGGCCGAAATCCAGCACCCAGGCGCGCAGCGAATGCGACTGGCCCCAGCCGGGCGCCAGCGCCACGGCACGATCGGCCGCCGCCAGCGCGTCCTGAAACAGCTTGTGCTGTGCTGCCGAGCTCCCCACCGCGCCCAGCATGGCGATATTGGCAAGCGCTTTCGACCGGCCGCCATACGCGCGGGCGAAATCCGGATCGAGCGCCACCGCGCGGTCGAAATCCGCCAGCGCCGCGCGATGGTCCGCCTCGTTCTTGGCCGTGTGCTCGAGCTGGCTGCCGCGCAAATAGAAATCGTAGGCGGCGGTGTTGCGCGTGCCGCCCAGCGTCAGCTTCTCGGCATCGCCCCCGGTCAGCGAGCCCTGGAGCGATTGCACCACGGCCTGCGCGATCTCGGTCTCCACCGTCACGACGTCGGCCTGGTCACGGTTGAACGTTGCCGACCACATGTTGAAGCCGTCGCGTGCATTGGTGAGCGTCGCGGTCACCACGACCCGGCTGCCCGCCCGCCTGACGCTGCCGCCGAGCACCGCACTCACGTTCAGCGCGCGGCCGATCTCGCCGATCGTGGCGCGGCTGTTGCGGAACGAAAACGACGAGGCGCGGCCGGCAACCTCGATGGCTTCGATGCGGGTCAGCGTATCGATCAGCTGCTCGGACATGCCGTCGGAGAGATACGCCTGGCCTGGATCGCCGCTCATGTTGTCGAAGGCAAGCACCGCCACCGAATGCGCCGGCGGGGCAAACACCCGCTCCGCCACCGGTCCCGCCGCCGGATTCCGGTTCGCCAGGAAGACCAGGCTGAACAGCGCCAGCACCAGGGCGACAAGCGCCACGCCAAGCGGGAGGTGCCCGCGCCACCAGGCGACCTCAGGCAACGAGGCATGGAC
>CAZZVF010000254.1:0-5126 GCA_964657355.1 uncultured Buchnera sp. | reverse complement strand
GGAAGACTTCCTGGCCGAGGCCCTCGCACCAGGATTGCAGGTCGCGCGGCGTGAAGTTCACGATGGCGGCGCGCAAATTTTCGGGCAGGCCGGGATAGCGGCCCAGGAACGCGGTGAGCGCTTCGCCATGGGTGAGGTTCAGTCCGCCTCGCCCGGCGAGCAGGAATTTGCGGGCCGGCGAGGCCATGCGGTCGAACAGCCGGACTGCATGGCCCTGGCCGGCCAGGATTTCGGCCGCGATCAGTCCTGCGGGGCCGGCGCCCACGATCGCAATTTCCGGAGCAGTTCCAGGGTTTCCCGCAGGTGCATCACTCAACGCCCATACCGGTCCATGCGGGCGGGTCCACGGCGGGGAAAGCCGCGGCTGAACGGGCCGTTGCGGTACGCGTCGTCCGCCACGTCCTGGTCCACCACTGCGAGCCCGATCGGCGCCAGGCTGATGGAGGCGAGCTTGAGGTGCTGGAAGGCGAACGGGATGCCGATGATGGTCACAGCACAGGCCACGGCCGAGACGACATGCCCGATGGCGAGCCAGATGCCGAGGAACACCAGCCACAGGATGTTGCCGATGAGGCCGAGCGGGCCGGTGCCCAGATCCTCGCGCCCGGTCAGCGCGCGGCGGTCGATGGCGGCGCGGCCGAACGGCCAGAGCGAGAACGAGGCGATGGTGAAGCAGGCGCGCGCCCAGGGCAGGCCGACGATGGTAATGGCGGCGATGATGCCGGCCACGAACCAGGCGATGGCCATCACGAAGCCGCCGAGCAGCACCCAGATGACGTTGAGAATGAGCGCCATGTCTTTGCCCTTTGCCTTATTTGAAGTCGGCGCCGGCCCTCACCCCACCCGGCCACACAACGGAAGTCTGCTGAGTGGGTGGCCTTGTGGGCGTGAGCGCCGTCGCCCTACTCGGCGTTCGCCTGCTTGGACCGCGCCTGCAGCAGGCGGATCGAGCCGACCATGACCAGGATCAAGACGGCAAGCACCAGCAGTTCCGCCATCGAGGCACTGAACAGCCGCAGCGCTCCGTCCGGCATGTTGTCCTGTTTCGAGGCCTCGGAGGATTTCAGCGTGATGACGAGCACGCGCCGGATCGAGGCGATGAGGCCGACCACCAGGAAGGGCTCGCAGTTCAGCGCGCCGGAACGCACCGAGGCGCGGACGGTGTGCAGGATTTCGATGAGCATGAGCACGAAGAGCAGCCGGTCGATGATGCCGAAGATGGTTTTCGTGCTCGACCAGTCCGCAAGGCCGCTCACCAGCAGCATGGCGCCCCCTGCCAGCGCCATGAGTGCCGTGGCCGAGAGTAGCAGGCCAAGCGCGATATAGGCCGCGTGTTCCACCCACAGAAACGATCGGACGGCGAGGCGCAGCGAGTCGCTGAGCGGCTCCTCGTCGCTGCCCGAAGCGCGCAGGTGCTGCGTTGTGCCCGAGGCACGCTGGCGCTCGGTGGTGCTGATGTCGGTCTGTTCGGCGTCCAAGCTGGCGGTCTCCGACTTTGCCGGTTGGCAGCAAAGCTTTTTCGGGCCTGCGCGTCCAGAGACGGCAACCTGACCTTTGCATGCGTGTTGATCGCTCGATCGTAAGCGCGATGACATCGCGGCGTGGAGACAATGCATGCGCTTTTCCGCAACTTTGCTGGCCGGTTCGGCGGCCCTGCTTTGCGCCGCAACATGGCCGGCAATCCGGCCTGCGATGGCCGACGCACCGGCGGCCACGGGCGCCGGCGATCCGGCGCTGATCGCCCACGGCAAATATCTGACGGATGCCGGCGATTGCGCCGCCTGCCACACCGCGAAGGATGGCAAGCGGTTTGCCGGGGGGCTGATGATGAACACGCCGTTCGGCCCGATTTCCACGCCAAACATCACGCCCGACAAGGAAACCGGCATCGGCAATTACACCGATGACCAATTCTACCGGCTGTTCCACGCCGGCGTGAACGCCAAGGGCGAACGGATCTATCCGGTCATGCCCTTCCCCTGGTACACCAAGGTGACGCGCGACGACACGCTGGCCATCAAGGCCTATCTGTTCTCACTCGCACCGGTGAACGCGCCGCGCAAAGCGAGCGGCCTGATCTTCCCGTTCAACGTGCGCAGCGCGCTGATCGGCTGGGATGCGGTGTTCCTGAAGGCCGGCGAATTCAAGCCGGATCCCGCGAAATCGGCCCAGGTGAACCGCGGCGCCTATTTGGTGCAGGGCCTGGAACATTGCGGCGAGTGTCACAACGGCCGCAACATGCTGGGCGATACTCAGATGGCGGATGCGCTGGCCGGCGGCCCGATCGACAAGTGGTACGCGCCGAACATCACGTCGGACAAGACGCAGGGCATCGGACGGTTCTCCGACGAGCAGATCTTCACCTACCTGAAGACCGGCACCGAGACGGAGATGGGCGTGGTGGTCGGCCCGATGTCGCAGACCAGCCACGAAAGCCTGCGCAAGCTGACCGACGACGACCTCCACGCCATCGTCGCCTATCTGAAGTCGACCCCGCCGAAGGCGAGCTACACGCCGACGCATAATGTGCTGACCGCGTCCGCAACGCCGCCAGGTGCCGAGACCTACCTGAATTATTGCGCATCGTGCCACTTGCAGAACGGCAAGGGCGTCGAAGGCTCGGTGCCGAGCCTGGCGGGCAACCCGGCGGTGACGGCCGGCGGTCCGGAGACGGTGATCCGCGTCATAGTCGGCGGCGTGCAGGCGCAGACCACCTACTCGCCGATGCCGGCGATCGGTGCGCGCATGACCGACCAGGAAGTGGCCGATGCGACCAACTACATCCGCAAGGCGTGGGGCAACGAGGCGCCTGCGGTGGCGGGCCCCGGACAGGTCGCGTCGATCCGCAAGGAAACCAGGACGCTGATGGCGCTGAACGACGAGGGCGGCTGCCCGAAGGTGGTGGAGCCGGATACCGCGCGCGCCATTGCCGATCCCGCTAACAAGGTGGCGGCGACGCTGGCGGACCTGAACGAGGCGAACATGCTGGACCACGCGCAGACGCTTATCACCAAGGTGAAAGCGGCGGCGCCGAAGGCCAAGCAGGCGGACATCATCAACAGCCTGATGATCGCCTACTGCCCGGTGATCACCGCGAACACGACGCTGACTCAGACCCAGAAGATCGATCAGTTCGACGAGTGGGGCGAGCGGCTCTACACGCAGATCGTCTCGAAAGGCCAGATCTGATCCTACCCAAGGCCGTCCGCCTGAACGGGGATGATACGCCGGCATATGATAAGATCTGTATGATGCGGTAATCTCTCCCGGACTCGATCCCGAGTCCGGGAATTCGGCATGACGCTGGCACGCCATCGTGGAGCACTGCTCCCGCTCCTCTGCTTCGCAATCGCCGGTCCCTTCCTGCTCGCGGCAATGGCGCACGCCGCCGATGCACCACCTGCCGCGCCGTTCGATGTGCACGCGGCGACCGAGGCCTATCTGCGCAGTCTGCCTGCCGCAGACAGGCTCAAATCAGACGCGTATTTCGCGGGTGGCTACTGGCTGATCCTGTGGAACGCCCTCTACGCCATCGGTGTCTCGGTGGTGCTCCTGGTCACCGGCGCGTCTGCCAGGCTGCGCGACGCGGCATTCCGGATCGGGCGGCGACGCTGGATCGCCAACGCCGCCTACGGTCTGTTCTACGTCGTCGCCGTAGCGCTACTGACCTTCCCGATCGACATCTACCAGGGCTACTTCCGCGAGCATCAATACGGCCTGTCGAACCAGAACCTGGCCGCCTGGAGCGGCGACACCCTGATCGAGCTGGCGATTTCCGCCGTCTCCGCCGCATTGGTGCTGCCCATAATCTATGCCGTCATCCGGCGCGCGCCCGGGCGCTGGTGGCTCTACGGATCGGTGGTGGCGACCCTGTTCCTGGTGTTCAGCGTCATAATCGGCCCGACCTTCGTCGAGCCGCTGCTCAACCATTTCCAGCCGATCGCCGACGGTCCGCTGAAGCAGCAGATCCTCGCCATGGCGCGCGCCGACAGCGTGCCGGCGCATGACGTGCTGGAATACGACAATTCGCGACAAACAAACCGGGTGAGCGCCCACGTCTCCGGCCTGTTCGGCACGACTCAGATTTCGCTGAACGACAACCTCATCAAGCAATGCACGCCCGATCAGGTGCTGGCCGTGGTCGGCCATGAGATGGGCCATTACGTCATGGGGCATGTGTTCAATTTTGTCCTTTTCCTGGCTCTGATCGTGGCATTCGGACTGGCGATCTGCGGCGCCGCGATGCGGTCCATCCTGCGAAGCTGGGGCCCGCGCTGGGGATTGGGCGGGCAGGAAGACATCGCGTCGCTGCCGGTTCTCGTCGCCTGCCTGACCGCCTATTTCTTCGTGCTCACGCCGGTGCTCAACACGCTGACGCGGATGCAGGAGATGCAGGCGGATATTTTTGGGCTGAACCTGGCGCGCCGGCCGGATGCCTTCGCACAGGCCGCGCTGAAACTTTCCACCTATCGCAAGCTTGAGCCGACGGCGCTCGAGGAAATCATCTTCTACGACCATCCCAGCGGTCGTACGCGCATCCTTACCGCCATGCGCTGGAAAGCCGAACAGGCGCTAATGGCGCCGACTGCTGCTGTGCCGGATGTGCCCGCAAATAGGTAAAGCATTGGCCATGAATATGAACGTAACTCTGAAGTCGTGTTGTTAGAGCATCATTCGACCTAACCGGGTAACCTGTAGGATTAAAGATGGCCCCAAAACGAAGAGCTGGAGCTTGTTTCCGAGCCCCCCTTGATCGGGAAAGCTTTGGTTCAGGCTCGACCGGCGCCCCGCCTGCCTCTATGATCGTGCCATGATTACTTCTCGGCCATGGTTCGGTCCGAAGAAATACCTCGGCTGGGGCTGGACGCCCATAACCTGGGAAGGTTGGCTTACAACGGCGGTTTTCCTCGCTGCCTTCCTTGTCTGCTTTCTGGTCATCGGCGGTGGCGCAGGCATCGCCGGCGGCCTGATCCTCGTCGCGGCCTATCTGGGAATGGTGCTGCTGACCGGCACGTGCCCAGGCTAAACGGGGGTCGAGGGTTTTTCCGATCGGAGTGGACCGGGAATAACGCTAGGCTCCAGACTCAATCAGGTCCACCAGGTGACGATGGCGGCCAGGGCGACCG
>CAZZVF010000253.1:0-5130 GCA_964657355.1 uncultured Buchnera sp. | reverse complement strand
GGATGCACGCTTCGGGAACGCGGTTCGGCGTCATCGTCGACGGCGATCCCCGGGCCCCGTCGGATATCGCGTGGATGCAGGAGGCGCTCGGTAACCTGCAGCAATTCAGCGCGGCATTAGGTGGCACGCCGGACGACGTCGTCGTGCAGTCCTGGCAGCCATTGCCCGAATCGATGCTGCCGGAGAGCCGGCCGGGCTCGCTGACATCGGTCCTGCTGGGGGCCGAGGCGCGGATGCGTTAGCGCGGCACCATCAGCCGGGCGGCTGCAGAGCGTCCGCGATGACCGGTATCGAGGCCGCAATCTCGTGTTCGTAGCTCATCGATAGAGCGAGTTGGCGGCCTGCATCACCGATGGACTGCGCCTCACGATCGTGGTCGCGAAGCCATGCGAGCTTGTCGATCAGATCGGCCATGTCTTCGTCGACAGGCACGAAATTCTGCCACGGCACGAGACGATCGTAATACCACTGGCGCCAGTTCCACGAGGAGGCGATCTTGAGGACCGGGCTGCCGGTCAGGAGCTTTTGGAACAGGCCGGGCCAGGAACTCGAATTTCCATCGATGTCGATGTGATATTTCCACTCGGCGAACCGCTCGACCGGAATGGTGTCGCGCACGAGCCCGGCCTGCACCAGTTCGGCGCCCGCTTCGGACGACACTTGCACGACTTTGTTGAAGGCTGCGTCCAGGATACCGGAATGCATGCGTGACAAGCGGCACAACGCGATGCGTGGCAGCGTCCGCCAATCGTCGGCGAACCGGCCGGTCGTCGCACCACGCCAGAAGCCGGCGGGAATTCGCTCGCTCCAGGCAGGTGCGGTTCCGAACGCGAGGCGCGTTTGCCGGTAGGCGCGGGACCAGACGAAGTAAGGGTCGGGTATCAACCAGTCGCCACGATCGCGACTGCAGAAATTAACGCCGGGCTGCGCCTTGTGGTCACCGAGATTGAAAGTCACCTGGCCGGGTCTAAAAGAACCGCTGGAGCGGAATGCCTGCAGCAGCGGCCAGATGCCTGCGAGCCGGTGCGCGAGCATTGCGGCACGTGCCTGGTCGGCGAGGCGCGGACTGAGCAGGATGGTTGTGTCGGCCGGAGTCCTGATGGTCCAGACTGCGACCGTCGGAAGCTGCCTTTCATCGGCGCCGACCGCCAGTGCAGCGAGGTTTCGTGCACCGGGAAGCGGCCGCTCCGGCGCCTCGAAAGCCTTGTCGAGGTGGTGCTGAAAATGCGACAGCATCACGCGGCGATGTAGCCGAACTTTCTCAGGAACACGGCCCATTCGCTGTTGCAGCGGGCGGCAAGTTCGGGCGGTAGCGTGCTGCGCCACCGCTCGATGGACAAGGCGGGCGACGCGCTGGTCGCATGTACCGCGAAGACTTTCGCGCTGCGCCCCGCATCCGGCGGCTGGATCCTGGCACCGGTGAAAGCGCTGAGCTGCTCGTAGGATGCAGGTTTTTCGGCAACCAGGTCCTCATAGCGCAGGAACAGCACATCGGGACACGCCTCGGCCTCGATGGCCAGCATCAGTCGGCCGGCATGGCTCAGATGCCCGAAGGCGTCGTCCGGCGACGATGCGAAATAGGCCATGTGCGAGCACAGGATGTCACGCGGGTCGCGTACCAGAACGATTTCTCGCAGTTCGGCAAAAGCAGCGCGGGCGAACAGCCGGGTCGGCCGATGAAGGTTGTTGTTTTTTTCTGCAAAAAAGCGTGCCGCCGGCTTGCCCTGGTCGTTGGCGAGCCGGCTGTAGTACTCGCCAACGAGATCCCTGGCCAGGGCAGCGACGCGCTGCGGAACAAAGGCCCGATAATAGTTTTGCAGACTCTCCCGGTCCTTGAACGCCAATGCGTATTGCTTTTCGGTGAACGGGTTGAATCCGACGTGGAAGCCGTCGCCCAGCAGGTTATCGGGATGCATCGAACGTTCGAAGTCGGCACCCGAGGTGAGAACCTTGTAGACCGATGCGTAATAAGACAGCAGCCGGACTTCGAACGGCACGAGTTCGGCGACCGCGATATCTGGTGATTGGGCCAGTATGCTCATGAGGAGCGTGGTGCCCGATCGTCCTGGTGCGCTGACGAGAATGGGGGCCATGCCGGCACCTTGCGGCGGGCCGGAGGCATTCGGCACATCCTGCGGACCGGTCAGTACCTGGGCGCGCAATATTCTGCGGCCGTTTTGCAGGAGGGTGCGATCGGGGAGTGTGTAGACGGCCACCTCGTGCGCACTTTCCCGAGCCAGGATCGAGGAGAACTGAAGCGCGAAACCATGGCCCGACGCTGACGCGGGTGCTGCTGCAGCTTGCGGATCAAGCGGCGAATTCGCCTTCAGCTCGGCGACACGTTTGCCGTTTACGTCGATCGCCACCGTGACGATGTCGGCCGGGCGCGACTGATCCATCGCCCATCCGGTCAGCCGCTTGCGGTTGAGCGTTTGCAGGGTTCCGACATGCATGGAGCGCCGCAGCTTTCCCAGTGATGAGGCAGAAGCTTGTCCCCCGGCCAGCCGCAATCCGTCAACTGCATGGAGAGGGCGCCAGGCGGCGTGCTGAGCGCTGCGCATGCGGGCTGAAGGCAACGGATTTGCCGGCGGACTTGCGGGCGCAGGCTGCCGGCGGCAAGAGGCGTGCGGGCTGAACGATACCCGAACCCCGGGGAGTGCGAGGCAGCATGAGACCGCGATTCGTCATCCACATTGGACCGCACAAGACCGGCTCCACGTTTCTGCAGCTGTGTTTTCGGGACAACCGCGCGGCGCTGCTGGAACGCGGCGTGCTGTTCCCGCCGCTGTGGGAGCATTCGCAGGGGTCGCCGAGCCAGTCCGGCTTTACGCAACGGCTGGAACGCGGAGAACTCGCCGAACTTGCGGCCGAGCTCGACGCCGTCATGACGCCAGGCGTCGAGACTGTTCTGATTTCGAGTGAAAATCTCTCGGTGCTCGAATTGCCGGCGGTGCAAGGCCTGGGGCAGGTTCTTGCAGGCTCTGCTGTGGAGTTCGTGTTCTACCTGCGGCGCTGGTCGGATCTGCTGCCCTCCTCCTTTCAGGAACGGGTCAAGCAAGGGGCACCGAGGCCGCTGCCAGATTTCGCGTTGACGCACCTCAAGAACCCCTTCTCCTCCAGGCTGCTGAACTGGGAACTGAAGACGGCGCCATTCCGGGAGGTGTTCGGGGAGGCGAGCATTCGGACCGTCTGCTACAGCGTCCTGCGCGACCGCGAGCAGGATATCTTCAGACATTTCGCGCGTTCGTTTCTCGGCTGGGATGATGCGCCGACGGTTGTCCGTACTCCGGTCAATGAATCGCGCAGCGCTACCGAGATTGAGCTGCTCCGTGCGTTGAATGCCATGAGCGCCAGACGTGGATTGCCCGAAAACAGCGCGTTGCGGGATCGCTTCGACCTCATGCAACGCAGCTTCGACTTGGATGCGATCTACGCCGCCATCGAGAACTACCGCGAAACGCTGATCTTCCGGGATGATTGGGAGCCTCTCGCGACTTTGCACGAGCGCCTGGCGGAGCGTTTCAGGACCAATCTTGTGCCGCCCCATCCGCCGGCGAAGCTGTTCCGGCCGAAACGCAAAGATCTGTCGTTCTTCGCCGCCGACTACCTGGCCGAACCCGGCATTGCCGATGCAATTCGCGACATTTTTGAGACGTTGTCCGAATCCCCGTTGGCGACATGGAATGCGGCCGCCGCCCGGTAGGGAGCAATCTCGTGGTTGATCGCTCACCGGATTGATCGGATTGCCGTCTCGCGCGTATTGGTGCCGGGCCCGGCCTGTGGGTCGATGACTTTCCGGAGACATGCATATGAAGAACACGACTGCGTTTTTGGCTGCCATCATGATTGCCGCCATGCCGGTGGCGTCCCAGGCGGCCGGCTGCCTCAAGGGTGCTGCTGTCGGCGGCGTTGCGGGACATGTCGCCGGGCACCATGCCGTGCTGGGTGCTGCGGCGGGTTGCGCCATCGGCCACCACGAGGCGCATGTCCGGGCGAAGCGCGAAGCCGCCGCGTCCGCCGCCGCCCAGCAGCAGCAGAACCCGCCGCCGGCGCCCCCGCCGCAATAAGCGTATCGAGTATGGCGTGGGCTTGACTGGGCTTCCGGACGGAAGCCCAGTCGGCCTGCGTTCTTTCAGGTTGCTATCTGAAGTTTTTGCAGCGCTGCTTCAAGTTCCTGAAAAGTCGGCATATGCTGGTTCGGGACCATCTTGCGCCCGGTTTCCACACTCACCTGCGGCGCATTGCCGTGCAGATGGGCAACCAGGATGGCGCGGATGACTTCTCCGTAGCGGCTGTTCGAGTCGACGATCGCCTTTATGCGGGCAGCACAGGGAGCCGCGATCCCGTAGGCCAGCAAAACGCCGAGAAAGGTGCCGACCAGCGCACCGCCGATCATTTCCCCAAGCACGGCCGGCGGCTCGTTGATGTGCCCCATGGTCTTGATGACACCGAGCACGGCAGCAACGATGCCCAGCGCTGGCAGCGCGTCCGCCATGGTCTGGATGGCATGCGAGCCGTGCAGCTCCTCGACCAGCGTCTTCTTTAGCTCCCGCATCATCAGGTCCTCGATCTGATGGGGATCGTCTGCATTCATGCCGATCATGCGGAGATAGTCGCAGATGAACGACGTGGTGTGATGGTCTCCCAGTATTTTCGGGAAATGCTTGAAGGCAGCACTTTCCTCAGGTTTTTCGATGTGCGGCTCGAGGGCCATGGCACCGCGCTGATTGGCGAGCCGGGTGAACCAGTAAAGCAGCGACAGCAGGTCGACATAGGCTTCCTTGTGGTAGCGGTCGCCCTTCAGGATCAGGCCGAAGCCCGCCAGCGTGTGTTTCACGTCGTGCATCGAATTGGCCATGATGAACGTGCCGATGGCGGCGCCGAGGATCGTCAGGAGTTCGAACGGCATGGACCCGAGCAAGGGCCCGATGGCACCGCCGCTCGCCATGAAGCTGCCTAACACGCACGCCAGCAGAAAGCCGAGGCCACCGATCGTCAGCATGGCTCGACCTCAGTGCCCCGTCCCGGCTGGTGGCTTGACATCTGCCTGCGCCGGCGTGCCCGAAGGCGGTGGGGCCATTGGTCCGGGCTTGAAGGGAGGGGCCTGGGGGCCCGGGAGTTTGGGCGCTG
>CAZZVF010000252.1:3265-5145 GCA_964657355.1 uncultured Buchnera sp. | reverse complement strand
GCACCTGCGGCCGCACCTGCAACCGGTGCCGCCGCTCCCCAGAAGAACGCCGTCGTCGCGACGGTGAACGGCGACCCCATCCGCCTTTCGGATCTCAGCGCCGCCGCGGCCCAGCTGCCCCCCGAAGTAAAGCAGCAGATGCCGCAGAACGTCATCTTCGCGAAGCTCGTGGACCAGCTGATCGCCCGCAAGGCGCTGGTGGTGCAGGCTCGCAAGGAAGGGATCGACAAGGATCCCGCCGTGCAGAAGCAGATGCAATCCGCCGCGGAGCAGGTGCTGCAGAGCGCCGTGCTGCAGAAGGAAGTGTTGCCCAAGGTCACCGAAGAGGCGATCAAGGCGCAGTACGACAAGCAGTATGCGGGCAAGCCCGGCGAGCCTGAAGTCCACGCCCGCCACATCCTGGTGGACAGCGAGGCGAAGGCGAAGGACATCATCACCCAGCTGAAGGGTGGTGCCAAGTTCGATGAGCTCGCCAGGAAATACGGCGATCCGAAAGACGCGGCGACCCAGCAGGGGGGCGACCTCGGCTTCTTCAAGAAGGGCGACATGCTGCCCGAGTTCTCGGACGCCGCGTTCAAGCTGAAGCCCAAGGAATACACCCAGGCGCCGATCCACACCCGCTACGGCTGGCACGTCATCCAGGTGCTCGAGACCCGCACCTCGCAGCCGCCCAGCTACGACCAGGTGCATGACGAGATCCGCCAGTCGCTGCTCCAGCAGGACGTGCAGGCGGCGGTGCAGGCTGCCCGCAGTCAGGTGAAGGTGGTGAACTACGGGCCGGACGGCACTCCGATGAAGCCCGGTGCCGCTGCTCCTGCCGCAGCGCCGGCGGCCGCTCCGGCCAAGAAGTAGCGTGCGCATGGCGGGACAACCCGCCGTGTCGCCGCTGGCCCGGCCGCTGCCCGGTCTGCCGTCCATCGCGGGCGTGCGGCTCGGAGCGGCGGCGGCTGGCATTCGCTATACCGGGCGGACCGACCTAGTGCTGCTGGAGTTCGCCTCCGGCACCAGCGTGGCCGGCGTGTTCACGAGAAACAAATGCCCGGGCGCGCCGATCGACTGGTGCCGCGCCGTGCTTCCAGCAGGCCGCGCCCGCGCGCTCGTCATCAATGCCGGCAATGCCAACGTCTTTACCGGTGCGGCCGGCCGCGTGTCGGTCGAAGCAACGGCGATGGCCGTCTCGGGCCTCGTGGGCTGCAGCGCGGACGCGGTCTTCGTCGCGTCGACGGGGGTGATCGGGCAGGTCCTGCCGCACGAACGCATCGTCGCCGCACTGCCGGGCCTGCATGACGCGCTGAGCGAGAACGCCTGGGAAGCCGCCGCCCGCGGCATGATGACGACCGACACGTTCCCGAAGGCCGCCACGGCCACCGCCAATATCGGCGGCACGACCGTACGTGTCACCGGCATCGCCAAGGGCAGCGGCATGGTGGCGCCCGACATGGCCACAATGCTGTGCTTCGTGGCGACTGATGCTTCCATTCCTGCGGCGGAGTTGCAGGCGATTCTAGGTGCCGGCGTACGCAGCAGCTTCAACTGTACCACAGTCGATTCCGACACATCGACCAGCGACACGGTTCTTTTGTTCGCGACCGGCCAGTCGCCGCATCCACCCGGCGCCGCGCTGGACGATTTCGCCCGCGCGCTCGGCGAGGTGTTGCTCGACCTTGCATTGATGGTGGTGCGCGACGGCGAAGGCGCGCGGAAATTCATCCGGATCGACGTCTCCGGAGCGGTCGATGACGCTTCGGCCCACCGGGTCGCACTCGCCGTTGCGAACTCTCCCCTGGTGAAGACCGCCGTCGCAGGCGAGGACGCCAATTGGGGCCGCATCGTCATGGCCGTGGGCAAAGCGGGCGAACCGGCTGATCGCGACCTGCTCT
>CAZZVF010000252.1:0-3255 GCA_964657355.1 uncultured Buchnera sp. | reverse complement strand
CTGGATGGCTCGCGCCGGCAGTGTGGTCGATGGCTACGACGAGGCGCCCGTCGTAGCCCACATGAAGGGCAGCGAGATCGCCATCGCCATCGATCTCGGTCTTGGCCAAGGCGCGGGCGTTGCCTGGACCTGCGATCTCACCCACGGCTACATCGACATCAACGGCAGCTATAGAAGTTGACCTGCTTGCTGGCAGGAAGCGTGCCATGGAGCTGACGACCGACCGCTTGACCTTGCGACCGCCGGGCGCTGACGATGCGGCGGCGATCCATCGTCTGGTGAACGACTGGGAAGTGGTGCGCATGCTCAGCCGACTGCCGTTTCCCTACCCCCGACAGCTCACGGACGAGTGGATCGCTTCCACCGTGGTTCAGCGAGAGCGCGGCCAGGCGCACCACCTCGCCATCACCGGCCAGGAGGACGGCCGTGAGATGGTCATCGGCTGCGTCGGTCTCCGGCTCGATCTCAAGCCGCGCACCGGCAATCTCGGCTACTGGGTGGGACGGCGCTTCTGGGGCCATGGCGTGGCAGGCGAAGCCGCGGCACGCGTGGTGCGCTGGGCGCTGGCGAACCTGCCGATCGATCGCGTCGAGGCGCATGTCTCGATCGACAATCCGGCTTCCGCAGCGGTTCTGAAGCGGATCGGATTCCGGCAGATCGGCGAGGCGACGCAGCCCTTCCTGGCGCGCGGCGGTGAAGAGCCCGTGCATGTGTTCGAGGCCGTCCGCGATGACATCTTCGGCAGCGTGGAGACCGGGGAAGGCATCGACGGCGCCAAGCCGCTGCTGCTTGTTGCAGCCTGCGCGCTGATCGATATCGATAGCCGGGTGCTGTTGGCGCGGCGACCCGAAGGCAAGAAGATGGCGGGACTTTGGGAATTTCCCGGCGGCAAGCTCAATCCGGGTGAGACGCCGGAAGCGGCGCTCATACGCGAGCTGCACGAGGAACTCGGCATCGACGTCGCCGAGGCGTGCCTCGCGCCATTCGCGTTTGCGAGCCATGCCTATGAGCGCTTCCACCTGCTGATGCCCCTCTATCTCTGTCGTCGATGGAAGGGCTTCGTGCAGCCCCTCGAGGGCCAGAGCCTTGCCTGGGTACGTCCGTCAAAGCTTTCTGATTACGAAATGCCAGAAGCCGACAAGCCACTGGTGCCGCTGCTGCGGGACTTCCTTTAGGTCCCGGGGGACTTCCCTTCGATCGCGCCACTTCCGGCTCACCGCTCCGTTCCGGCTCGGCTCTGCGCGAGCCGGTATTCGGCCTCGGCTGCGTCGGGCCCGAGCAGGATTTCCAGAAGGCGCAGCTTCCGCATCGTCGTGAGACCTCCTGCAGCACAGACTTTCCGCAGGGTCGCAGAGCTTTCCGCAAGGGCCGCATCGTACGCCGCTGCGTTGCCAAAGCGCCGGCCAGACGCCTCCAGAGCCCGCAGATCGCGGGACGCTGTTTCCAGGCCCTTCTGCGCACCGGCATCCACTACGGCGCCGGCCGCCTCGAGCGGGCGAAGAATCTGTGTCTTGATGCCTTGTGCGAGACGGGCCCGGCAGATCTCGTCGAGCCGGCGCCTGATCGGGTTCAGCCGAGAACGGTATCGGATGGCCTCCGGATCGGCCTCGACGTCCAGCAGGAAGGCGGCGAGGCGGGCTGCCTCTGCGCCGGACGCGGACAGGGTGCTGTGGCGCAGGTCGGATGTCAGACCCTGTTCCCCTTCGAGGTCGAGCAGCACGGCATCGAGGCCAAGATCCATCGCCAGGCGCAGCGCCGGCTTTTCCGAAGCCCGCACGCCGTTTGCAATCAGCTGGCGCAGCAATGGCATGGCACCCGGGATCTGGCTCATCAGCAGTCGGATGACCATGCCCTGAATTTCGCTGGTTTCGACAGAAAGCCCGGCCAGCAGGGTCGCCAGGTTCCGCTCGGCGCCGGACGGCGAGGTTCCGCCAGCGCCTTGCACCAGGGCGCGCACGTCAATCGCCATGCCAAGGATCGCAACGACGGCGGTCGCAAGTTGCTTGTAGCAACTGTCCCGCAAGCCCGTGTCCTCCCATCCGGCGGGTCGCGGCAGCTCCCTCAGCAGAGTTGCGGCACGCGGCCAGAGAATGGCCCCTGCCTGCGTTATGGTTGCCGTATCATCGGTTTTGCGGTCGCGTATCATGGCCAGGATGGGAGCGGCTTCGGCTCCCAGGGCGTGCAGGACGGAAGCGGCGATAGGGGTGATGACACTGCGTGGAATGGCAGGATGCCCGGGCTTCCAATCGGTCGCTGGTACAATCAGCAGGTTCATCGGCAGGAAGAGCAGGCGATCGAACCCCAGCGCGCGGGCGGGGCGTAAGGTGGCGAGCCGTGGCCGCAGCCGCTCGAGCAAGGCGGATGAAACCGCCTGTTGGGACGATCCGTCCAGCAGGGCTACGATCTGCAGGACCTGCTGATCGTCGGCGTTGCCGAGTTCGCTGCGCAGGGAGTGCAGGGACCCGGACGAGGCCGCCGTCGCGGGCGGCGGAGCGAACGCATTGTCCGACTTCAGCATGCGACGGCCCGGAAGTGCTCGTTGCGCGCGATCAGATCGAGCAAGGCGGCGCCCGAGCGCCGGTCCTCGTTCATCGGGACCAGCCGTCGGCGACGCTCCGCGATGTCGCTTGGCAGGATTATGCCCGTCCAGTCGCTGATTTCACGTGGCAGCACAGGGACAAGGCTGGCAATTTCGACGAGCGCCGCCCGCCGCGCGAGATCGTCGTGGGCGAAGCTCCAAATTAAGCAGATCTGCTCCCATCCGTCGAGCAGCCATGATGGCCGGGCCGCAATCGCCGTTACCGATGAAGGATTGAAGGCCCACGTGCGCAGCAATGCCGGCATGTCGGCGGTGAGCGCGCGTGCTTCGTGCAACGTGATCGAAGCGATTGCCAGGCTGAACTCGGCCACCTCGCAGATCATGCATGCGAAAGCCGACTGGTTTTCGTCATGCTGATCGGCACTCCATGCCTCGATGCAGGCACATGTCTCCCGCAGCCGCGCAATCTGGCGCTGGAACCGGCTAGGTGCGGCGGCTCCCGCGGCTCCGGAGTCCAACAGGACATCTGCCAGCGTCTCGAGCGCCGAGCAGACCCACAAATCCGGTTTGCCCAACCTCCCGCCAATCCGTCCGATCGCGAGGCGCGCTTGCCGCTTCGCCTCCTCCAACGAGGTGTGTGCCGCGGCCATTCGCTGGGCCTCGTACTCCATTACGCCAGTCTCCCCAGACAAGGCAGTCCCACCAGATAAGGCGGT
>CAZZVF010000251.1:0-5158 GCA_964657355.1 uncultured Buchnera sp. | reverse complement strand
GCGGAGCGCGCGCCGACCACGACCTGGGCGGCCCCTTCGGCCACCGCGCGCCAGGTGGTGCGGCGGGTGCGCGACGAGAGATCGGAGTGCCACAAGGCGGGTGCGACGCCAAAACGGCGTTCGAAGCGCTGCAGGAACTGCGCGGACAGGGCGATTTCGGGCAGCAGGATGAGCGCCTGCCTTCCCGCCTCGATGCAGGCGGCGACGGCTTCGAGGTAGATTTCCGTCTTCCCCGAGCCGGTAACGCCGTCGAGCAGGGTGACGGTGAAGACAGCCTCGGTGACGGCCTGCCGCAATTCGGCTGCCACCAGAGCCTGTTCCGGCGAGAGCGACGGTGCGGCGTGAGCGGGATCGGGTGTTCCGAACGGCGGCGGGACAGGAACGGGAGCAGCCAGCAGCAGCCCGGAACCGGCCATGGCGCGGATGGTGGCGCTGCCGACATCGGCCGTGCGCGACAGGTCCGCCGTGCTGCGGGGAACGCCGTCCGCAAGCAGTGCGAGCACGCGGCGGCGCTGCGGTGTCAGGCGAGAGGCGGGTGCAGGGTTTGCCGCGATCCAGCCGGGCGCCGGCACGGGAGGTGCGAGGGCGTTTACCCGCAGGGCCATCGCCAGAACCTCGCCCGGCGCCGCCAGGGTGTAGCCCGCTATCCAGTCGATGAACCGGCGCAGCGCCTCCGTCATCGGCGGCGCATCCAGCACGGCGGTGACCGGCTTGAGCTTCGAGGCCACGACCTCGGGGCTGGACGGGGCGTCCCAGACGACACCCACTTCCTGGCGCCGGTTCAGCGGGACCAGCACGATGTCGCCGGGTGCGAGCGCCATGCCAGGCGGACGGGCGTAGTCGAACGGTCCGGCAAATGGGTATGGCAGCAGGACCGGTATACGTCCCGTTCTCGCATCCCCGGCTGTCATTATTTTAAGACTGGCATCGTTCTAGGACTGGCCTCGTTCTAGCTTTTAATCATTCTAAGAGGCGTCACCGTTGGTTGCAGTTTGCAGTTCTTAGGGAACGCCTGTCTGTGTATCGTGCAGGCGTGAGAACACCAGAATCACCACTGCCCGAAGTGCTGGAGCGAGACCACGCTCCAGGGGAGAGCTTCTCCGAAACGCGGGATGAGGCCGCGCGCGTGGCCGGCTACCTGCGCGCCAACCCGAAATTCCTGTGCGATCGGCCGGAGCTGTACGAGGTCCTCATACCGCCGCGGCGCGTGCATGGCGAGGCGATTGCGGACCATATGGCAGCCATGATCGCCGCCGCCCGTAACCGGGCAAGCGACCTCGAAGCCACGGCCGCCACCCTGCTGGATGGCAGGCGAGCGGCTTCCGGCATCAACGAGCGGGTCCACGAGGCCGTGCTGACCCTGATCAGGGCGCCGGACCCTGCCGAATGCGTGGCCAACGCGCTCCCTGCCCTGCTCGGTCTCGATGCGGCGTCGCTCTGCTGCGAAGGCTTCTCGCCACGCTGGCGCAGCCTGCCGCCGGGCGCCGTGCGGCATCTCATGCGCGGGCGCCGCGTGCTGTTTCGCGACCGGCCATCCGACGCCATGATGCTGCACGCCGAAGCCGAGCTGCTCGCTGAACGCGACGTGCTGGTTCGGCTGCCGACCACGCGGCCGGCTATCCTCGCCATGGTGAGCCGGGACGCCGCCAACCTGCCCGCCATGCAGGGCACGCACGCGTTCCGGTTTCTCGCGTCCGTGCTGGCGGCCCTGACCGACCCTTGAGTGTGGCTGCGGTATCCAGCGCGCGGGAAGCGGCGGCGGCGTTCCTCGCCTGGCTCGAATCCGAGAAGCGCGCGTCGCCGCTGACCGTGGAGGCCTATGGGCGCGATATCCGCTCTCTCCTGCAATTCCTGACCGGCCATCTCGGCGAGGAGCCCGATCTGGCGGCACTCGGCGCGTTGCGCGAAGCAGATCTGCGCGCATGGCTCGCGGCGGAAGCGGGACGCGGGCTGGGCAATCGCACACGGGCGCGGCACCTCTCCGCGGTGCGCAGTTTCTTCCGTTACCTGGCCCGCCGGCATGGTGTTGCGAACAGCGCCGTGAAGCTGATCGGCACTCCCAAAGCGCTGCCACCGATTCCGAAAGCCCTGGCCGCCGCTCAGGCCACCTCCGTGGCGCGCGATATCGGCGACGTGTCTGATATCGCTGCCGTGCAGGCGCGCGACACCGCGCTGTTCACCCTGCTTTACGGCTGCGGCCTGCGCATTGCCGAAGCTTTGGCACTCGATATTCGCGATGCACCCACCACAACGCGGCCGCTGCGCGTCATCGGAAAAGGCAGCAAGGAACGCCAGTTGCCGGTGCTTCCCGCGGTTGCCGAAGCGATCGCAGCCTGGCTCAAGCTGCATCCCTACGCAGGCGATCCCTCCGCGCCGCTGTTTGTCGGCGTGCGCGGCGAGCGGCTGAACCCCGGCGTTGCACAGCGCACATTGCGCATATTCCGACGCCTTACCGGTTTGCCCGAGCATGCGACACCGCATGCGTTGCGGCACTCGTTCGCGACGCATCTGCTCGCGGGCGGCGCCGATCTGCGTTCGATCCAGGACCTGCTCGGCCATGCGAGCCTGTCGACAACGCAGCGCTATACGGCAGTGGACCAGGCGCGGCTGATGGAAGTCTGGCGCGGCACCCATCCGCGCGGACGCTGAGTGAGGCAGGCGCGATGTTTGTCACGCCTGCCTGTTGTGCTCAGTAGGTTTCGGTAGTCACCGTCGCGGCCGTCACAGCACTCAGTGTGCGCAAGGCCGGCTTCAAGGTTTTGGAGTCGAAAAACGGAAGCTGGTCGGCGATGTGCGGCGAATTCGGGCGAGACGCGTTGCCGTAGGTCAGCAACGTGCCGCCGGTCGCACCATTCGGGGTGAACTCGATGATCTGCACATAGCCATCGCCGCCATAGGTCAGGAACTCACCCAGCGCGTCGAGAAAGAACGGGTTGGTGACGCGGATCGGGCCGAAATCGTCGTCGGCGCCGCTCTGCGCATCGTTCGCCGCGACACCCGTGATCGCCTGCTGCTGAGCGTCGCGAAACACCAGGAACGTGCGGTGCGCATTGCCCCAGCTCACGCTCATTCCGCCACTCGACGCGAATGTCGCATTCAGGTTGTTCGCCGCCGTCGCCAGATACGGCACCAGAAGCGACGCGTTCGCCAGACCGACAGGTGTCGTCAGCGGATTATTCTTGTCCCACGGCACGCGGAAGGCCGGATGCTGCGAGTAGAAATTATCCGTCGTGTCCGCGGCAAGCTTGCCGGCCGCTACGTCCGCCACCACCAGATTCCACCATGCCTCGAACAATGGGCCGCCGACGCTGTTGGCGTCCGCCGTATGGTCCCACGCAGCAAGCACATTGCCCGCGGCGATCGCCGTCGGATTGCCCGAGGACTGCACCGCCAGGAGCAGATCGGGCAACACGCGATCCGCCAGCAGCATGTGGGTGGACATCTTGCCGGCGAGGATATCCGTCGTGCTGAACTTCTGCTGGCTCTGCAGGAAGGTGGTTCCGTGCTGCGGCCTGAAATCCATGAAGTCCGGTGCGATATACGTCGCATAGTTCGAATGCTGCAGCGATGCCGGCGCCGGAAACGCACTCGTCCACGGCGGATTATTGCTGTTGGCCACGAAACCGCCGGGCGGATCGATCGCCTGCGGCAACTGGGTCCATTTCAGCGTGCGCGTCCACAGCTTGTTCGGGTCCGTGCCGTCCAGAATGCCGGCATAATCGCCCCATACGCCGCCACGACGCACCGGCTGCTGGCCGCCGAAAAGATAAAGGATGTGCCCGGCGCGGTCGGCGTAGACGACGTTGAAGAACGGCATCTGCAGCATCGAGTTTGCCGTGATGAAATCGGCGAGGTTGGTGGCCTCGATCATGTGCCAGTACTGCGTCACCAGCGAGGGCTGGTTCAGCCCCGGCACCCGCAGCACCAGCGCAGTCTTGCCGTCCGCGCTGAACGACACCACAGGCCCGTGCACCGACCCGTAGATGTCGATCACCTGCTTCTGCTCAGTACCGTCGGGCTGCTTTACAAGAAGCGTCTGCTGCGTGTGCGACAGCGGCAGCATGGTGCCGCCGAACAGATACTTCTTGCCGGTCGAGTCCAGCGTCAGCTGATAGAGATCGGCGTTCTTGATCGTGTTGTTGGTGTGCGTCCAGCCGAGATAATCGTTAAAGCCGATCCCGATGAACGGACCGCCGACAAACGTCACACCACTCGCATTCAACGTCGGCGCGTTCGGATCGCCCACAACAAGGTTCGCCTCGATCCACTGGTAGATGCCAAGCCCCGGCGCCGGCTGATTGACGCCCCAGGGCAAATGCGGATTGCCCATCAGGACCGCGTTGCCGTCCGCACTCTTCGACGGCGCAATCGCCCAGCCATTCGACCCCGTCGGCGTGAACGACCGCGCCAACGCGTTCGCGGCCGTGATGCCACCCGTCTGCCACGCGCTCAGCAACGCAGGATCGTTGTCCTGCTCAGGCAGGAACGTAAACCAGATGGTCTCCTGCTCACCCGCGGTGATGTCCGCCGGCACGATCGGCAATATCGTCTTCAACACCGGATCAATGGTGTCCCCATGCACCTGGGCATACTCGTTGATGCCGGCACAGAACGCAGCGAGAATCCCAGCCTGCTCCGAACCGCCCTCGGCAACCCACTGCGCCGCACGGGCAGGAATTCCATACTGCCGAACCTGCGTGTCACTGGTGGTATTGGCGTTGCCGACGCCCGGGCCGAAATACTCGGCATATCGCCCACGCGCATGCGCAATGTTGTTCAGCAACGTCTCGGCATGGTTCTCCATCTGCGCATAACCCAACCCACGCGCGACAGTCTGAACGTCCGGCCCATAAATATGCGGAACACCATATGTGTCCCACCGGATCGTGCCCGGCTCGTTCGCAGCGTGCGGACCCGCCGCCAACGCGCAAACCGGCAAAGCCAAAACCCCCGCACACAACATCGCGTGCAAGCCAAAGGCGGCTGATCCTGTTGTCATTGACGTTCCCTCGTCTTCCCGCCGGTCTCCGCCGGTCCGCCACTACACCACCACGCCCGGTTTTTGGGCAAGCTTGGGGGTTGGGTTTGGGGAAGGAAGGCCAGGGGCGTTGCCCCTGGACCCCACCAAAGGCAGGCCTTTGGAATCCTACTAAATAAG
>CAZZVF010000250.1:0-5224 GCA_964657355.1 uncultured Buchnera sp. | reverse complement strand
GCGGGTGAGATCGATGCGGTCGTCGAGAAGGACGGGCTGCTTGCCTTCGTCGAGGTTAAGGCGCGGCCCAGCCTTGCAGAAGCTGCTTATGCCCTGGGTGCCCGGCAGCAGACCAGGCTCATGGCGGCGGCCGAAATCCTGCTCGGCGAGAACCCGGGCTGGGGTGCACACGGCGTCCGTTTCGATGTTCTGCTCGTCGACGAACGCTTCAGGGTGAGGCGCATTCCGGACGCTTTCAGGATGCTCTGAGCGTGTGTCGCCGCGGCCCCCGTTCTTGCCAGCTTCGTCGGTCCTGCTAGAGCTATTTCCGATCGAAGGGATCGGAAATAAGCTCTAGCTCTTTGTTTTGGCGAGCATCTTTATCCGACGGGTGATCCCATCTGGTCGGATGATGCTCTAGATGCGCGCGACCATGGCGCGGGATGACGAGATGACACGCAGGTTGAAGGTGGCGGTCCAGATGGATCCGCTGGAGAGGGTCAACATCGACGGGGACAGCACGTTTGCCTTGATGCTCGAGGCGGCATCCCGTGGACACGCGCTGTGGCACTACGAAGTCCCGCACATGGCGCTGCGCGAAGGTAAGCAGCACCGCAGCGGCGGTCCTTTGCAGACATTGACGTGCCGGGCACGCCCGGTGCAGGTGAAGCGCGAGCTTGGTGCGCACGCGATTTTCGGCGCTGAGGAGACGCTCGATCTCTCGACCATGGACGTGGTGCTGATGCGTCAGGATCCGCCCTTCGACATGGCCTACATCACGGCGACGCACATGCTGGAGCACATCCAGCCCGGCACGCTGGTGGTCAACGACCCGGCCGCCGTGCGCAACGCGCCGGAGAAAATCCTGGTCACCTGGTTTCCCGACCTGATGCCGCCGACGCTCATTACGTGGGACACCGAGGCGATCAGAAGCTTCCGGGTCGAGCACGGCGACATCATCGTGAAGCCGCTATTCGGCAATGGCGGGGCCGGTGTGTTCCGCATCAAGCCCGAGGACGAGAATCTCGGCGCCCTGCTGGAAATGCATTTCGCCCGTTCACGCGAGCCGCTCATGGTGCAGCGCTACGAACCTGCCGTCCGCTCCGGCGACAAGCGCATCATCCTGGTGGATGGCGAACCCGCCGGTGCGATCAACCGCGTGCCCGCCCAGGGCGAAGCGCGATCGAACATGCATGTCGGCGGCCGTGCGGAAAAAAGCCTGATGACGCCGCGTGACCTTGAGATCTGCCGCAAGATCGGGCCGTTGCTGCGCGAGCAGGGACTGATCTTCGTGGGGATCGACGTGATCGGCGACTGGCTCACCGAAATCAACGTGACATCGCCGACCGGATTGCAGGAGATCGCCCGGTTCGACGGTAGCAACCTGGCCGGCGCCATCTGGGACCGGATCGAGGCGAAATGCGCCGGAATTTCGCAGCAGCGCTAGAGTAGTTCGAGCCGGGCGACCCGATGCAATAAGGTCGGGAAATGCTAGCGGGTTTTGGCCGTCCATTTCGAGCGTGCACGGCTTGCCGCCAGAGCCAGGATCGCGACGCTGAGCAATGCGAAACTGGCGGGTTCCGGAACCGGAACGCCGACCTGAGTGATGCCGCCGGGCGGGGTGCCCCCGGTGATCGACCCTGGCGGGGTCCCGACGGGCGGGGTTGTGCCCGGTGGCGTCGCTCCACTGGTCGATCCGTGGAAACCGAGGGCCCCGCCGCCGGCCAGAAGACCGAAGCCTCCGGCGAAGGCGAGGACCTTCGCGGTGCTGATGCCAGCAGCCGCAACCGGAGCGGCCGTGGCCGGGTGAGCGGCGGTCGGAACGCGGCGCGCGCAACCATCGTCCGGAAGAGCAGGCTCGGCTGGGATACGCTCGAACCCGGTGTTCAAGGGTGCTGAGCGAGCATGCCGGCTATAGATACGACCGATCGTGTGAGGCTTAAGGATATGATGAACGTGCGGCGGCGCGGCCGGCGTGGCGGCAGCGTGGTGCAACGGTGCGCTATTCGGATCGGGACAGGGCGCGGAGGCCAATTTACTTGCTCCAACGACTACGGGTGCACTACATCGTCGAACACGATAAATGTCACACAGGCGTGACCGGCGCAAGTCTAAATATCTGGACTAACGCAAATGTCACTACTCGCGGGCGAAAACCTTATCGTTTATGAAGCTCGACAGGCCGTGAGCGACGAACGACTGCCGTAACGCGGTTTCATCGTAGCCGCTTTGCACCCAGTGGATGAACGCTTGGCGCCCTTCTGCCTGTTGCGCGTAGGTCAGGAAGAACGCGTCGAGAATACCGGTGCGTGAACGGTTGAAATGTCCGAAGCGCCAGGATAGCTGGCCGAGTGCCTGCGCCGCCGTGCCGCCTTCCAGCAGCAGAGCGAGGCCGGAGGCGAGCCCGGCCCGGTCTGCACCCGATTTGCAATGCATCAAGGCGGGCGTCTGCAGCTTGGCGTAGATATCGGCGAAACGCAGGATCCGGTCGCGGTGCGGCGCGCCACGGCTTTCGAACGCCATGTCGATGTGATCAAGCCCGAGCCGGCGCGCCGCGTCGCGGGACAATGCGTCCGAGCCACATTGGCGATGACCGCGCAGATTGATCAGCGTGCGCAATCCCAACTTGCGCGCTGCAACCGCGAGACGAGCGGGCGTCGGGTGGTTCGAGCGATACAGTTTGCCGGGCACCACCTCGGCGAAGTTGTTCCACAACACGCGGAATACCGCGTGATCGACCAGGAGCGAATCGGCCCAGGCCCTGGCAAGCGAGCCGCCCGCAGCGAGATCGCCTGCATACACCGCCGCTAGTCCCTTACCGCTCTCTGGAACCTGGTTGTGGCCAAGAGGCTGCCTTCAGCCCTGGCGCTCGTTGATCATCATCTTGATTTCGCCGATCGCCTGGGCCGGGTTCAAGCCCTTGGGGCAGGTCTGCGTGCAGTTCAGGATGGTGTGGCAACGGTACAGCTTGAACGGATCCTCAAGCGCGTCGAGCCGCGCCCCGGTCTCCTCGTCGCGGCTGTCGGCGATCCAGCGGTAGGCTGCGAGCAGCGTCGCCGGGCCCAGAAAGCGATCGCCGTTCCACCAGTAGCTGGGGCAGGAGGTGGTGCAGCAATAGCACAGAATGCACTCCCACATGCCGTCCAGCTTGGCGCGCTCTTCGCGGCTTTGCAGGCGTTCGCCATCCGGCGGGGCAGGGGTGTCGGCCTTGAGCCAGGGCTGGATGCTCTGCAACTGCGCGTAGGCGTTGGACAGGTCGGGTACCAGGTCCTTCACCACCGGCATGTGCGGCAGCGGGTAGATCGTGACCGCCTTCTTGACCTCGGCGGTGGGCTTCAGGCAGGCCAGCGTGTTGCCGCCGTCGATGTTCATGGCACAACTGCCGCAGATGCCCTCGCGGCAGGAGCGGCGGAAGGTCAGCGTCGGGTCAATGCTGTTCTTGATGTAGATCAGCGCGTCCAGCACCATCGGGCCAACCTGATCGAGATCGATTTCGTAGGTGTCCAGCACCGGATTGCCGCCCTGGTCCGGATTCCAGCGATAGATGCGGAACTCTTTGACGCGCTTGGCGCCCGGCTCGGCCTTGAAAGTACGGCCGCGCCCGACCTTGCTGTTCTTGGGAAGCGTAAGCTCGGCCATCTTAATCGTCTCTCAATAAACGCGCTTCTTGGGCGGAAACACCTGGACCTCGTTGGTCATCGTCTGCATGCGAACCGGGCGGTAGCCGAGCGCCACGCCGCCATGGTCGTCGACCCAGGACAGGCTGTGCTTCATCCAGTGCTCGTCGTCGCGATCGGGGTAGTCGTCATGCGCCTGTGCCCCGCGGCTTTCCCGGCGAGCTTCGGCGCTCATCATCGTGGCGGCGCCGTTGCGCACAAGATTTTGCAGTTCGAGGGCTTCGACCAGGTCGGAATTCCAGATCATGCTGCGGTCGGACACCGCCATGTCGGCCAGCCCGCCCCAGAGATTGGTCATCTTGCTGACGCCCTCGGTCAGGCTCTGGCTGTTGCGGAACACGGCTGCGTGCTGCTGCATCGTGCGCTGCAACGTCTCGCGCAACGCCGCCACGCCGGTGCCGCCCTTGGCATGGCGCGTCCAGTCGAAGCGGTCGAGGCTCGCCTCGCCGGCGCGCGGCGGGAGCGGCGACTGGCTGGCGCCCGGGGTGACGATCTGCTCGGCGCGCTTGCCAGCGGCACGGCCGAACACGACGAGGTCGAGCAGCGAATTGGTGCCGAGCCGGTTAGCGCCATGCACCGAGACGCAGGCTGCTTCGCCGACTGCCATCAGCCCCGGCACGATCGCATCGGGATCGTGCGCCGTCGGGTTCAGCACCTCGCCGTGAAAGTTCGTGGGTATGCCGCCCATGTTGTAATGGACGGTGGGCAGCACCGGGATCGGCGCCTTGTTCACGTCGACGCCCGCGAACACGCGTGCCGTCTCGGAAATACCGGGCAACCGCTCGTGCAGCAGGTCGGCCCCGAGATGCTCCAGGTGCAGCAGGATGTGGTCCTTGTTCGGACCTACGCCACGGCCTTCGTTGATCTCGATCGTCATGGACCGGCTGACGACGTCGCGCGACGCCAGGTCCTTTGCGGTCGGCGCGTAGCGCTCCATGAAGCGCTCGCCTTCGGAATTGGTCAGGTAGCCGCCTTCGCCGCGCGCCCCTTCGGTAATCAGGCAGCCGGCCGGGAAGATGCCGGTCGGGTGGAACTGGACGAACTCCATGTCCTGCGTCGGCAGGCCAGCGCGCATCGCCATCCCGCCGCCGTCACCCGTGCAGGTGTGTGCGCTGGTGCAGGACAGGAACGCGCGCCCGTAACCGCCAGTCGCCAGGATGACCAGCTGCGCGCGGAAGCGGTGGATGCGGCCATCGTCGAGGCTCCAAGCCGTGACGCCGCGGCAGGCGCCCTCATCGTCCATGATGAGATCGAGCACGATGTATTCGATGAAGAACTCGACGTTATGCTTCAGGCATTGCTGGTAGAGCGTGTGCAGCATCGCGTGGCCGGTGGCGTCGGCGGCCGCGCAGGCGCGCATCGCCGGCTCGCGGCCGTAGTCCTTCATGTGGCCGCCGAACGGGCGCTGGTAGATCTTGCCGTCTTCCGTGCGGCTGAACGGCATGCCGAAATGCTCGAGCTCGTAGATCGCCGGCACCGCCTCGCGGCACATGTATTCGATGGCATCCTGGTCGCCGAGCCAGTCCGACCCCTTCACGGTGTCGTACATGTGCCAGCGCCAGTCGTCC
>CAZZVF010000249.1:0-5242 GCA_964657355.1 uncultured Buchnera sp. | reverse complement strand
ATCAACGCCTGAGCGGATGCGAAGCTGATCAACGCCTGAGCGGTTCGGGAGCTCCTGCGACGCGCCAGGCGAACATGAGCGGCGAGGTTGCGGTAAGATCGATGGCGGGCTCGGTGTTCGCGTAATTTTGCTGATTGTCCCAGAACCGGGTGCCGTCGCCGGTGTATTTCTTGTAGCGGTCGCCTCCACCGGGCGGGCAGGCCCGCATGCCGTCGAGGAAGCCGTGTGCCACGGCATTCGTCGCGTTTGGCCCCTCGACGGCGGCCCCTGCGAGTACTGGGGATTTACCTGAAAGCGAGCCTACGATGTTGGCGACCTGGTGCTGCAGGCAATCGGGAAATTTCGTCCCATCACCGACAATGAGCGACAGTCCCCATATGTTGGCGCCCATGATATTGCCGAGCCATCCGGTCGCTGTTTCGTTCCAGCTGCCGGTGCCGGTCAGCTGCGCGTATTCGCTGGCCATCAGCGACAGCCCCGCTCCATGCGAGGTCGTGTCGTAGGTTGCCCAGCTTACGCCGAAGCTGAACGGGTCACGATTTGCCTGTCGCGTGGCGCCGGCAAGTTGTTTTCTGAGGTCGGAGACGAGATCGGCCTGGGACACCGCGAGGCCTTTGGGGCGGCCGGCGAGATCAATGGCGCGGTAAAGCTCGTAATGCGCAATGCCGCTGGTGTCATAAAGGTTCAAGGTGTCGACTGCGTCGTTCGGGCCGGTGATATAGGCGTGCGCCCAGTTTGCAGCCTGCGTGAGGTAGAATGCCGGGTCGGTGTGGGGAAGGTTTGGCGGTAGCGCGCTGCCTGCGTTCGTGATGGCGATGTCGAGTTCGGTTGCACCCCATTCCAGATCGTCGCGCCACTCTGACTCCGGATAGAAATCGTAGGGCAGGGCGGTCAGAAGGCGGCCTGGCTTTGTGTCTGCAAGGTCAAAGATGTGCTCGGCCGCCAGCAGGCACCGCTGTGCGAACCCAAGGTCGGTGTCTTTGTAATCGGCGAAGCATAGGGCGAACGATGCTGCGAGGCGCCCGGCGAGATTGGGGCTGATGGGAGCGCCGGGGGCGCCGGCGGCAAAGACCGGTCGGTGGTTGATGTACTGGTAGTTCGGGTTGCCCGGGCCGAGCGTGTCGTCGGTCTGTGGCAACCGCCAGAGATCGTGATCGCTCAATGTGTGCTGTTTGACGAAGTCGATCCCGATGCCGGTTTCGTAAAAGAGTTGCTGCGCAGAATCGTCCCACATCTTCAGCAGCCAGCTGGTGCCGAACTTGGCTTCGGCAGTGAAGTCGGATGTGGGGGCGGCCGAACCCAGCTGGGCAGGGAAGTCGCGCACGCCGGCGAGGAGCATGGCGACCGTGTAGCTGTGGGTTTCGACGAATTTCAGATAGTCGCCGGCATCCCACCATCCACCTGCCGTATCGATGGTCTGACCGGTCGGTGTCAGATCGCTCACGATGCGGTCGCCTTTTACGGGCGGCGTGGTGAAGACTGTTGCGTTCGAATCGTTGAGGTGGGCCGGTGCGATCCGCAGCGGACTGGCGATGTAGTCGCTGCCGTCGCGTTCGTTCTGATAGAAGCTCAGCGCGTTGGCGAGCGGCGCCGCGTAGAGCTTGGCTGGGCTTGCAATGTTGAACGCGTGCGATGCAGCGGCGACGCTACCGGTCACCTCCAGCTTGTATTTGCCCGGTTTGTTAGCCGGAAACTGGAGGCGGTAGACCGTGTATGCACCCCAGGTGCCTGCGGACGCGGCCACTGGCGCGCTGAAGACGACGCTTCCCGCATTGTCCACGAGGGTGAAATTGCCGCTGCTTTCTGGCGCCGTTGCGATCAGGTAGGCGCCCGCCGGCAGCCCCGTCTCGTAGCCGAGCTGGTTGATGCGTATGGTGGCCTCGGCTGCCGCCATGTCGGACCAGGCGATCGCCGCGAGCAGGCAGGCGAAACCGGCGTTTCGGTGCATGCCGGGCATCGACTTAGGCCTCCAGCGGCTCGATGAGGCTGGCCTTGCGCGTGGGATCAAAGGGCAGTTTTCCGTCGTCCAGCTTGCGAAGGAGGATCACGCCCTGCTTGGCGTTGGCGTCCATGCCTTCGCCGCCGGCATCGACATGCGCGTAGATCGCTTCGCGCATCCTGGCTTCCCAAAATTTCTGCAGGTGCTGACAGATTTCTGCGGCCGCTTCATCCGGCTTGCGGCGCCGGTGGAAGGCGGCGATCTGGTTGATCATAGTGACGAGCTTGTTGTTGTTCATCAAACGAGCCTCTTCATGAGGATGCTATGTGAGTTCGTCCTGGCGGCTAAGGCATTGCGCTGCGGCGTTGGCGTTGTGCGCTGCGAATGCCATAAGCCCCCGCAATGCGCGTCCTGTATCACCTACCCCTTTCGCCTTACTCTCGGAAAGTCCGCCTGGTCCTCGCGGAACGCCGCCTGCCTTTCGAATTGAAAGTGGAGCGGGTCTGGGACAGGCGCCCCGAGTATCTCGCCATGCATGCGGCGGGCACCGTCCCGGTGTTGGTCGAGGAAAATGGGCTGGTCGTTCCCGATAGTGGCGTGATTTGCGAATACCTCGAGGAAGCCTATCCGGACACTGCACTGATGGGGCGCACGCTGGCCGAGCGTGTGGAGGTGCGGCGGCTGATCCACTGGTTCGATGGCAAATTTGCGCATGAGGTGACGCGCAACCTGCTGGGTGAGAAGTTCATGAAGCGCCTGTTCGGCCGCGGCCAGCCGGATGTGGCGGCGATCCGGGCCGGCTACACGAACCTGAAGCACCACCTGGAATACGTAGGCTGGCTTGCTGAGCAGCGAAAGTGGCTGGCCGGAAACGAGCTCTCACTCGCCGATTTTGCGGCGGCGGGACACCTGTCGGCTCTCGATTTTGCGGGCGAGGTGGATTGGTCGACCAATCATCCTGCGCGCGATTGGTATGCTCGCATGAAGTCTCGTCCGTCGTTCAGGCCATTGCTGACGGATAGGGTCGCCGGCATCGATCCGCCGCCGCATTACGTCGACCTGGACTTTTGAATCTACTGGCGTGGCCCCGCGTCCAAGAGCGCGAGGTTTTGCTCGGCTAGGTCTGCGGTCGAGGTGTCGGGGGCGAGTTCGGCGGCGTGTTGCCAGTCTTCGCGGGCGCCGTCGAGATCGCCGCGCCGTTGCCTAATGATGCCGCGTTCCAGGAAGGCGTCCGGGTTGTCATCGTCAAGCACGAGGGCGTGGTCGATGTCCGCCTTGGCTTGGTCGAGTTGACCCAGGCACCGGCGCGAAGTTGCCCGTAGCGTCAGCGCGTCGGATCGCCTCGGATCGAGTTCCAAAGCCCGATCGAGGTCGCCCGCGGCCTCGTCGCAATGCTGCAGGGCAATGCCTGCAATTGCGTGTCCAATGAGGAGTTCAGGATCGTCGGGCGAGAGTGCAAGCGCCTTGCTGGCTGAATGATAGGCCTGAGCAGTATCTCCTGCCATGGTCCAGGCGCGATCGGCTTGGCCGAACACGACAGCGCGGGAGGCGGCCGGACCAGTGCTGGTGGTAGCGAGCTTGTCGAGCAATGCCGCGCCGGCCGCGGAGTTGCCGAGTTCGACCTGCGCCAATGCGTGGCAGTGCTGTGCGGGTTCGGTAGCGCCGGAGGCTGCAAGCGTGGTGGCGAGTGCGTCCGCTCCGCTGGGATCATCCGGCAGCATGTCGAGACACCGGTCGTATGCCGTGCTTTCGGATATGCGTGGCGGGACCGGAGGAATGGGCAGGGTGTCGTCGCCCAGGGTGCCTGGCGGCGCGTCCGGCGCTTTTTCGGACGGGGCAGCTATTTCCGGCGCGGGCGCGTTCTCGCTGCCGGCGTCGAGTGCCGGGTGCTCTGTTGCGGGGTGCAGGGCCTCCGGACCAGCATGGGGCTGCGCCGGCTGTTGCGCAGGAACCGGATTGGACGACGCAGCCAGCAGGACCGCGGCGCCGGCAAGTGCCGCTCGAAAGCTCATGCTTGCAATGTAGGGTGCGGGTGGGCTCCGGAAAAGTTGAGGGAGGCTGTTTGAAACGGTTGCTGATCTTTGGTCTGGGCGCTTGTGGCATTGCGGTCGCAGCAGAGGCGTTGAAGGCTGGAATGCGGGTACAGGCTACGACCCGTGGCACGCACATGAGCCGCCCGTCGGGCGTGGAAATGGTAAGGTTCGATGACGCGGAGGGCGCCATCGGCACGGCGACACACGTGCTGGCAACAGCACCACCTTCGGGCGGCGTGGATCCGGTGCTTGAGCATTATGCCGGCGCGCTCCGATCCGCACCGCTCGAGTGGATGGGGTACCTGTCGACCACCGGCGTCTATGGCGACAGGGGGGGCGGATGGGTCGAAGAGACGAGCGAGGTGGCGCCGATATCGGAGCGTGCAAAGCGTCGGGTGCAGGCGGAACGGGGATTTGGCGAAATGGCGGCAGGACGGCCGCTCGATATCTTCAGGCTGGCGGGCATCTACGGACCTGGACGGTCCGCGCTGGATGAGGTGCGGAGCGGACGGGCACGTCGTATCGTTGATACAGGGCATGCCTTCGGCCGGATCCATGTCGACGACATCGCATTTGCGGTCATGGCGGCGATGGCACGACCGCCTTATGGGACGCGCATCCTTAATCTTTCCGACGACGAGCCAGCGGAAAGTGCCGTCGTGATCGAGGAGGCGGCCAGGTTGCTCGGCGCGCCTGTGCCGCCTGCGATGTCGTTTACAGAGGCCTACGCGGCGATGAGCGACATGGGGCGGAGCTTTTGGGCGGAGAATCGGCGCGTGGCGAGCGCACGCACCCAGGAAATGCTGGGTATCAGATGGCGATATCCGAGCTACCGCGAGGGTTTACGTGCCATCCTGGAGCATGAGCGGACGCACGGTCGCGCGTAACAGCGCCAGGTCGTGCGGGCGGGAAAGGCGGTGATCGCCGTCCTTGATCAGAGTGATGCGGACATCGGCGCCGTCGAGAGCGGCTGCGAGCTTCAGTGCGGTCTCCCACGGGACGTCTGGATCGTGTTGACCGTGCAGCAGCCGGACTGGACAGGTGAGCGGAATGCTGCCGCCCAGGAGCATGTGAGTGCGGCCTTCCTCGATGAGGGCGCGGGTGATGACCTGGTCGCCGCCATAGTCACTCGGGGTCGCGAGGCGGCCTTGGTTGAGCAGGATTTCGCGCTCTCGCGGCGCCATCGCATCCCACATCAGGGTTTCGGTGAAGTCGGGTGCGGCGGCGATGCCGACCAGCGCTGCTACCCGGAGCGGACGTGCGAGAGCGG
>CAZZVF010000248.1:0-5264 GCA_964657355.1 uncultured Buchnera sp. | reverse complement strand
CAACCAGGCGAAATCGATCCGGTGGCGCTTGGCGATTTCACGCGAGAACAGCGCGGCGACCACCAGGCCGAAGCCCCAGTTCAGCAGGTTGGCCGCAAGCGACACGAAGACGGCGAGTGCGACCGCCTGGCCCGGTGTTTTCGGCAGGGACGACAACGCAGAAAGCCCGCGCGACACCGGCCGAGACGAGCTGAGCGCGTAGCCGGTCACCAGGATCATCACCATCTGGAAGGCGAACGGGAAGATCTGGAAGATCCCGGCATACCAGGCATTCACCACCTCGGCGACGCTGTTATGCGGTGCCAGCGCCAGAGCGAGCCCGGCCGTCAGGATGCTGAGCAGTATGGCGAACACGAACGGGTCGGGCAGCAGCCGCTCGAACAGATAGACGAAAACCGAGGTGACGCGGCCCAGGAGGGGCTGTTGCAAAACCTTCGCCTCGATCATCGAGCGCCTCGCCGCGTTTTCCAGGAATCTCGCCTGCCTCGTGCTGCCGCGCAACACGCTGTCCCGGGGAGAGACTCTTACGCCCGATGGAGCACACCCTCGACAGCCTGGGCGTTCTGCCCCATCACCCGCTTCGTGCCAGAGCCGTCCATCCTACGCCAGCGGCCGTTCACCCTTTTCCTGTCGGCGCGTGCCTGCACCGGTTTTGCGTTCCAGATGCAGTCGGTCGCAATAGGGTGGCGCGTCTACGAACTCACCGGCAGCGCCTTCGACCTCGGCCTTGTCGGCCTCGTGCAATTCCTGCCCGTGCTGCTGCTCACCCTGCCGGCCGGGCACGTGGCGGACCGCTACGACCGCAGGACGGTTGCCGCCATCTGCCAGCTTTCCGAATGCGCGGCAGCGATCCTGCTCACAACGGGCACCGCTTATGGCTGGCTCGGCGTGCACGGTATTTTCGCTGTTGTCGCTGGTCTCGGAGCAGCGCGGGCTTTCGAATCGCCGACCTTGTCGGCCCTGATGCCGGGCCTGGTCGAAGCCGGTCGGTTGCAGCAGGCGAGCGCCTGGTCCGCCTCGGCCAACCAGACCGCCAGCATCATCGGCCCCGCATTCGGCGGCCTGCTTTATGTGCTGGGAGCGCCTGCGCCGTTCGCGCTCTCCGCATGCCTGTTCCTGCTCGCCGCTACCTTCGTGACGCTGATCCCGGCCCCGCGCCGCATCATCGCCCGCGAGCCGCCGACCCTGAACTCGGTCCTGTCCGGCATCCGTTTCATCTGGACTCACAAGGAGGTGCTCGGCGCCATCTCGCTGGACCTCGCGGCGGTCCTGCTGGGAGGCGCCACCGCCCTGCTGCCGATCTACGCACGCGATATCCTTCATACGGGATCCTGGGGACTTGGCGTGCTGCGCGCCGCGCCGGCCGTCGGTGCCCTGGCGATGTCCGTCGTTCTCGCCCGCATGCCGATCAGGCGGCGTGGCGGCATGCTGATGTTCGGCGCCGTCGGCGTGTTCGGTCTCGCCACCATCGTGTTTGCCCTGTCGCGATCCATCGTGTTGTCCATCGCTGCCCTGACCGTGCTGGGCGCTGCGGACGTCATCAGCGTGGTCATCCGTTTTGCGCTTGTTCAACTGCGCACACCCGACGCCATGCGGGGCCGCGTAGGAGCCGTGAACATGCTGTTCATTGGAACATCGAACCAGCTTGGCGAGTTCGAGTCCGGCACCACCGCGGCGTTGCTGGGAGCGGTTCCTGCCGCGGTTTTCGGCGGGGCCGCAACGCTCGTGATTGCCCTGCTGTGGATGCGCCTGTTCCCGGCTCTGGCACAAATGGATGCCCTCACCGAACCGGAAACCGCCGTGTAGGCCCTTTTTCTACAAGCCCTCCGCGTCTTGTTGCGCCATGGTAGGCAGGAGACAAACAGGAAGACGCCTACTTCATGACGATCACACTGGGAAAGGCGACAAGGTCATTGCGGCCGGCGATGCCAAGGTTGCCGAAAGGCGTCGCCCATGAACATCGCGCTGGTCGATGCGGGCACCAATCTCGTGACCTTCATACGCATGGACGACGCCCGGATCGCAGCATCATCATCGCCATGAACCGACCGGACGGCCTGAGGCTGCTGAACGCTCGAGCTTGAACGCCAAGGCTCGCCGACAAGGAGATACCCCGATGTACGACAAAAGCCGCTCTGTTTTCCGGCTAGCTGCACTATCCCTGATTGCGGCAACCCCTTTCCTACCGGCGGTCTCGTTTGCGCAGACGCCCTCGACCGCGACGCAGACGGTCGACGTCATGAACAAGCGGTGGGGCCGCCATCCGGGTCTGCGAGCGAACCACGCCAAAGGAGTCGTCACCGAGGGCAGTTTCACCCCGTCGCCTTTCGCCGCCATCATCAGCAAGGCCGTCATCTTCCAGGGCAAGCCTGTTCCAGTCACGGTGCGGTTTTCCGACTCGACCGGGCTGCCCACCGTGCCTGACGGCTCAAGGACGGCGAACCCGCACGGCATGTCCATCAAGTTCCATCTCGACAATGGCGGTCAGGTCGATGTGGTGACGAATTCGCTCGGGTTTTTCCCCGTCGCGACGGGCGAGGATTTCCGCGATCTCCTGCAGGCCCTGTCAGTCAGCGGACCGGACGTCCCTAAGCCCACCAAGGCCGACCAGTTCATCGCCGCGCATCCCAGCGTATCGAAAGCCTTTGCAACCCCGAAAACGCCGGCGAGCTTCGCCACCGACATCTACAACGGCGTGGACGCCTTCATCTTCGTCGATGCGGCCGGCAAGAAACAGCCGTTCCGCTTCCGCTTCGTACCCGTCGGCGGCGCTGTTCACCTGTCAAAGGAGCAGGGCGAAAAACAGGCGCCGGATTTCCTGATCGACGAGTTGCCGCAGCGTCTGGCCAGGCAAAAAGTCGCCTTTCACGTCATGGCGCAGCTCGCCAATCTCGGCGACCAGACAAAGGATCCGACCCAGCCCTGGCCCGCCGACCGTCGCATCGTCGATCTCGGCACGATTACCTTGACCAGCGCCGACAACGATCAGGCCGGAACGCAGAAGGCCCTGCAGTATTTGCCCAACCGGCTCACGCCAGGGATCGAAGTCTCCGACGATCCGCTCATCGACGCCCGTGTAAGGGCCTATGTGATTTCGTTCGGACGCCGTGCTCAATAGAGCGCGACAGTCGCGACGGTAACCGAGCGCTTTGTTCAACGAGCATCTTTATCCGACGGGTAATCCCATCCGGTTGGATGACGCCCTATCTGGCGACTGGAAGATCGGCTGCCCTGATGGTCCCGTCGTCACTGCTGAAAGTGAGCTCCTGGCTGCTGCTCTGCTGCTGCGAGACGCCGGTGATCTGGTGAGGGCCGCTATCATACAAAGTTACAACGCCGCTTTGCATGATGGCGACGCGATGCTTCTCCGGAAAGCAAGCATAGCGCATGCCATTCTGCGCCCCGCTCGAAGACGGCTGACCCAGGCCTTCAGGCCACCAATCATGCGCCTCGCGTGTCTTCACATGCGCCGGTGAAGAATCCGGCTGCGTTTGACCCGAAGCCTCCTCCGCGAGATTTGCGCACAAGGCAGTGACCTTGCCTTTAAGATCCGCGTTGAACATGTCGCCGATCTGCGTCATCCCGCCGGCAGACCATTGGCCCATACCGCCCAGATCAGGGTGGCTGAACTGGGCCTGCCGCCCGTGGCCGCGCCGCACGGCTTCCTCCAGCACGCGGACAGCCTCGACGCTGACACCATGCTTGCGTGCAAGCTCATCCACCGATGCCATGCTTTACCTCATCACAGTTAACTTGGGGATTTAGCTGGCCGCCTTCGCGCTGGCGACCCAATCGCGCCACAGCAGGATCAATGCCGCCATGATTGCTGGGCCAAGGAACAATCCGAGCAATCCCCAGACTTCAAGACCGCCTAGAATCCCAAGCAACACCCACAGGAACGGCAGCTTGGTGGCGCCACCGATCAGCACCGGGCGCACGAAATGGTCCGTCGCAAACGCAAGTGTGGCGCCGAACCCAAACAGGATTGCGGCAGCGACGGCACTACCGGAAGCGAGCAGCAAAAGGGCTGCAAGCGCCGCCGCCACCGTCGCGCCAAATGGCAGGATGGCCGCCAAGGCAGTGGCGGCACCAAGGAGCGCAGGGTGCGGAACGCCAGCTATCGCATAGGCGATGCCGAGGATGGCGCCCTCCACCAAGCCCACGAGCACGAGACCGGTTACCGTGCCATGGATCGAGGCGACGATCTGCAGGCCGATACGTTCGCCCGTGTCGCCGAAGGCACGCCTGCTCGCCACACGAAGTTGGGCCGTGAGGCCATGCCCTTCGCGGAACAATACGAACAACGTCAGCAGCATGAAACCGAACAGCGTGAGCCGCCTTGCGATCGACGACCCGACCTCGCGGCTGTCCGCCATCAGGCCACTACGGTTGAAGTGATCGCCGACGCCAGCCGCCGGGTGCGGATGCGAAAGATGCTGCTGCCACCAGCCAGATGCAGCAGACGCCCCCCAAGGCAGGTGCTGCACCGCCTCCGGCACGGCAAGGCCTTTTTCCTGCGCGTTCTGTATCCATCCTGCGATGCCATGCGCCTCGCGTGCTATTTGCGCACCGAGCAGGATGACGGGCACAATGAAAACGAGCGCCACAACGGTCGTGAATGCCAGAGGCAACAGCAGATTGTGCTTGCCGGGCGGCCACCGTCGCTGCGCACGCCTGTAGAGTGGCCAAAGCGCAATTGCGAACACCGCTGCCCAGGCGAGTGCCGGCAGAAACGATTTCAGCGTGAACACGCCAAGCAGACTGAAACACGCCGCCAGAACGATCCTGGCGGCCAATTGCCCGCGCTCTCGCTGCGTTATTGGCTCGCGGGTCTGGTCGGGCAGGCGGATGGCGTCATCGGGCAAAAACGGACTCTCCAGCAAATAACCGGGCCGCCAGCGCCGCCAACGCCGCCGGCGGCCCGGGTCGTCAATCGAGTCATACGAAAGCTAGCGAGGCGGCTCTCCAGGACCAGCCCCGATTCCGCCCGGCACCGGTCCGGCGCGATCATCCGGCGGTGGCGGCGGTGCATGGTGGTAATGGTGATGGTGGTGACGGTGATAGTAATGCGGCGGCGGCGGCGGCGGTGGCCCGCCATGATCACCTGGCGGCGGTCCCCCTTCAGGAGGTCCTTCGCCGGGAGGGCCCGGCTGCGCCCAGGCGAGCGCGGGTGCAACGGCGAACTGCAATCCCAAAACGGCAAGCAGCGCGCGCTTTCGAAATGCCGTTTTGCGGCCGCTTTGGCGCGCTGATTTTGCGATGGG
>CAZZVF010000247.1:0-5280 GCA_964657355.1 uncultured Buchnera sp. | reverse complement strand
AGGATGTTCGGGGTCCTAATACATCGTGCGCGAGCGCGCGTGAAGGTTAAGGGGGTGCCGGAGGGCGCGTGAAGGTAGGGGGTGCTCGGTCGCTCTTACGAGAGCTGGGCAACTGCCTTCATCAGCCTGTGTTGACCGGTGATACGCCCGGGAGGCCCGCCATGAGCAGCCGCGAAGTCACGATCAAACCCTATGAGGCACCGGCGGGCGGCTGGGGATCGGCCAAGTCGCTCGGCAACATCCTGGCGCGCGAGGGCATTCCGGCGAGCGGGACGCTCGCCTTGTCGCAGCAGAACAAGCCGGACGGCTTCCAGTGCGTCAGTTGCGCCTGGTCCAAGCCGGCGCATCCGCTGCCGTTCGAATTCTGCGAGAACGGCGCCAAGGCGACCGCGTGGGAGATCACCACCGCCCGCACCACGCCCGAGTTCTTCGCCGCCCACACGGTGACGGAATTGCGCGGTTGGGAGGATTACGACCTGGAGCAGCAGGGCCGGCTGACCCACCCGATGCGCTACGACCCGGCGACGGACAAGTATGTGACCGTGACCTGGGAGCGGGCCTTTGCCGAAATCGGCGCCGAGCTGCGCACCATGCGGCCCGACAGCGTGACATTCTACGCGTCCGGCCGCGCCTCGCTCGAAGCCAGTTACATGTACGGCCTGTTCGCCCGCCTGTTCGGCACCAACAACCTGCCGGACAGCTCGAACATGTGCCACGAGAGCACGTCCATAGCGCTGCCGGCGAGCATCGGCGTGCCGGTCGGCACCACCACTTTGGAGGATTTCGACCACGCCGACTGCTATTTCTTCTTTGGCCAGAACGTGGGCAGCAACTCGCCCCGCATGCTGCATCAGTTGCAGAGTGCAGCGAAGAAGAACGCGCCGATCATCAGCTTCAACCCGCTGCGCGAACGCGGCCTCGAGCGGTTCACCAACCCGCAATCCGTCAAGGAAATGCTCACAGGCGAAACCACACGGGTCAGCTCGCAATACCACCAGGTCAAGACAGGCGGCGACATCGCGGCCATTTCGGGCCTGTGCAAGGCGCTGCTGGAAATGGACGATGCGGCGAAGCAGAAAGGCGGGAAGGCGGTGCTGGACTGGGAGTTCATCGAACAGCAGACGCACGGCTTCGATGCCTTTGCCAAATACATCCGCTCGCAGCCCTGGGCCAAGCTGGTGCGCTGCTCAGGCCTTTCGCAGAATGCGCTGGAATCCGCCGCCGCCGTCTATGCCCGCTGCAATGGGGTGATCGGCATCTATGGCATGGGGCTGACGCAGCACCGCGCCGGCGTGCAGGCCATCCAGATGGTGGTGAACTTCCTGCTCATGCGCGGCAACATCGGCAAGAAGGGCGCCGGCATCTGCCCGGTGCGCGGACACTCGAATGTGCAGGGTCAACGCACCGTCGGCATCAGCGAAAAACCGGAGCTGGTCCCGCTCGACAAGCTTGCCGAACAATACGGGTTCGAACCGCCGCGCCATGCCGGGGTCAACACCGTTGAGGCCTGCGAGAAGATCATTGCCGGCGAGATGCGCGGCTTCATCGGCTTGGGCGGCAATTTCATCCGCGCCGTGCCCGACCGCGACAGGATGGAGCCGGCCTGGGCCAGCCTGCGCCTCAACGTGCAGGTCGCCACCAAACTCAACCGTTCGCACCTCATCACCGGCGAGGTCACTTATTTGCTGCCCTGCAAAGGCCGCATCGAAATCGACGAACAGGCGACCGGGCGCCAGTCGGTGGCCATCGAGGACACCTCGGCCTGCATCCACGGCTCGCGCGGCATGCGCGATCCTGCCAGTCCCGCGTTGTTGTCGGAGCCGGCCATCATCGCGGGCATCGCCAAACAAACGCTCGCACCCAATCCGAAACTCGACTGGGATGCCTGGGTCGGCGACTACGGCCTTATACGGGATGCGATTGCCGAGACCTATCCGGAGCAGTTCCACGACTTCAACAAGCGGCTGTTCCAGCCCGGCGGATTCTACCGCAACATCACGGCGCGCACGCGCACCTGGACCACGAAGACCAGCCGCGCAAACTTCATCGTGCCTGGCAGCCTCGACGAGGATGACGACATGCCGGCCGACGGGCCGGACGTGTTCCGCCTCATGACACTGCGCAGCAACGACCAGTTCAACACAACGATCTACGGTTACGACGACCGTTTCCGTGGCGTGAAGGGCACCCGCATGGTGCTGTTCATCAACGCGCTCGACATGGACCGGCTTGGGCTCGTGGATGGCCAGCTCGTCGGCATGGAAACCGTCAGCGTGGACGGCATCGATCGCCGCATGTCCGGTTTTCGCGTGACGCCGTACAACATTCCCGAAGGCTGCCTCGGCGCGTATTATCCGGAAGCCAATGCGCTGCTGCCGCTCGGCCATTACGCCATCGGCAGCAAGACGCCGGCTGCCAAATCAATCCCGGTGCGAATCGTGGCCGGCGCCGCAGTCCAAACCGTCGCCGCTTAGAAAGTCTCCCGTATGCCGCGCGACATTCACCATGCGCCGAAACACGAAACGACAATGGCGGACCATCCGGTCATCGCCGCATTCGAGAAATGGGCGGCCCGCGTGCTCGTTCCCTTGCTTGCCAACCAGGCGGCGCGGGCCGAGACGATTGGACGGCATCTGGTCGAGGCAGGCGCGCGCGACCATGAGCAGGTCAGCCGCCGCATCACGGCGCATCCCGTGCAGTCCCTCGTCGCCATGCTCGGGCTGGGCTACATCATCGGCACCCTGCAAACTCGGTTCCGGGACTAGACCATTTTCCGATCTTATTGGATCAAGATGCCTGCCGAAAAATGCTCTAGCTCTTTGTTTTAGCGAGCATTTTTATCCGACGGGTGATCCCATCTGGTCGGATGATGCTCTAACAGGCTGCTGAAAAAGTCCCTCGGCACAGCGACGATGGAAAGAAACGAATCACATGGTCCTCGTTCCTGAACCAACGATGCGCACCCTCGCCCGTGCACGAATTATTGTGTCGTCTGGTCGGGCCAGAAATCATTTTTCAGCAGCCTGCTAAGGCGCGCCGGAGCTTGTTTCGATCGAAGCGAGAGAGGTGTTTCCGAATTGCGGCTGCTCCATGCAGCCATGGTTGCCGGCCGCGAACCTTGATTGCCCTTCGCAGGTCAGAAGCCGGCAACCGGCACCGCAATCTCGTTGCGGCGTAGGAACGGAATGGCGAAGGGCGGGTCGTAGGAGAGGGTGGAGGCGGGACCGGCCGGCGGGATTTTGGCCTGCAGGAGCACGCGGCGCAAAGCTGCGTCTTGCTTGTCCTTGGCGCGCTGCGTGAGGGTGCCGGAGAAGCGTATGACGGCGAAATCCTCCGCCGGCAGCGTCACGATGCGCACCAGTGGATCGGTCGGCGAGGGCGGGTTCGCCGCCACGGCCTTGGGCAGAAAGAAGCGCATCGACGCCCCACCCATCTCGACCGGAACCGTCATTGCGATGGTCTGGCCGTTGGATCCGCCCCCGCCCGGCCTCGCCGAGTCCGCGTTAGGTGGCTCGGTCTTGATTGGCCCGGTTTGGACTGACACCGTCATATCGATCGTGCGCCCTGCGGTGTTCGCGCCGGTGATGTAGCGGAACAGCCGGCCGAAGGCTTGGCCCTGATTGCCGTCGGTGACGGACGTTTCAACCGCGACGCGCGGGGCGTAGCTGCGGATCTCGACCGCGCTGCCAAGGTCGCGCACCACTTTATAGGATGGTTGCTCGTAAGGCGCTCGTACGCCGAAGACCGACAGCGCCGACTCGGCGAGTGTCGCCAGGAAATAAAGCACCTTGGACATGCGATTGCCTTCATTCCCGTTGGATAGTGCCGCAGGACAGTGGCACCGGCGCGGGCAGGGCGTCCAATCCGGCCCGCCTCACCCCTTAGTGGCACATGTGCAACAGCCGCGCTAAATGCTTGGCAGAGGGGCAACACCCGGCAGAAAGGCTGCTACAAGACGGTGATCGGACCAGTGTGGCACGACCGGGGGACGGTTCGCGCGCTGGTGCTACAGGAGAAGTATAAGATGAAGTTTCGTTCCGCCCTGCTGGCTTTGAGTGTCCTCGGAGCGCCCGCGGCCGCCTTGGCGCAGCCGGTGACCGGCCCGTATGTCAGCCTCAACGGCGGCATCAACTACATCATGGACCAGGACCTGAAGGGTGGCGTCGGCGCCCTCATCGGTCGTGACAAGCTGAAGAACAACGTCGGCGGCATCGGCAGTGCCTCGGTCGGTTACGGCCTGGGCAACGGTCTGCGCATCGAGCTTCAGGGCGACTTTAGCGGCCAGAAGCTGACGGTCGGCGAGACCACGACCAGCAACTACCAGCAGGAATATCACGGGTTCGTTAACGTCCTGTACGACTTCGACCTGACGCCTTTCGGTGTGCCGGGCCTCTCGCCTTACGCCGGCGTCGGTGGCGGCTACGGCCAGTCGCACTTTTCTAACCTGAACTTCCCGGGCACCGATGCCGCCGGCGCGCCGACGCTGCTGCATTCCACCGGCACCGCCGGAAACTTCGCCGTGCAGGGCATCGCCGGTCTGGCTTACAACATCGCCGACGTTCCCGGCTTGGCGCTGACTGCGGAATACCGCTTCACCACCGAGCCGACAAACCTCGACTATAACGCGCAGTATCTCACCGCCGAGTCGTCGACCCGGGTGAAGCTCAAGACCGACGGCATCTACAACCACGCCCTCCTGGTCGGTGCCCGCTACGCACTGTTCCAGCCGGCTCCGCCGCCGCCACCCGCTCCGCCGGCGCCCGTTTCGGCACCCGCACCTGAAGCAGCCCGCACCTACCTGGTCTTCTTCGACTGGGATCGCGCGGACCTGACCAGCCGCGCCCGTCAGATCGTCGCCGAAGCAGCCTCCGCTTCGACGCACGTCCAGACGACGCGCATCGAAGTCAACGGCTACACGGACCTGTCCGGCACCGCCGCCTACAACCAGCGCCTGTCCGTCCGCCGCGCCCAGAGCGTGGAAGCCGAACTCGTGCGCGACGGCGTCGCCCGCGGCGAAATCAGCATCCACGGCTTCGGCGAGAGCAACCCGCTCGTCCAGACCGCAAAGGGTGTCCGCGAGCCGCAGAACCGCCGCGTGGAAATCATCCTCCACTAAGCCGGACCAGCAAAGCGGGCCGTCGCAGGCGGTCCGGTTCGGATTACTCGAAAAGGCCAGGAGTTCGCTCCTGGCCTTTTCTATTTCGAACACAAAGGGCAGACCTTCCGGCCACGCGTCTAACCGGCTATCGGGTGCCCATGCGGACCAATCTCCTGCACCAT
>CAZZVF010000246.1:0-5294 GCA_964657355.1 uncultured Buchnera sp. | reverse complement strand
CCACAGCAGCTGGCCGGGATCGCGACGCAGCTGTTCGCTGGTGTCGCGCAGGTTCTGCAGCGTCACGCGCGCATCGCGCAGGATCGGCATGAGCTCCGCCTGGACGTCGCCGACGCCGCCCCCGGCGCGCGAGACCGCGGCCTGCAACGTCGCGATGAGCTGCGGCACGTGCTCGAGCGCGCGGTTCGCCTGCGCGAGCACCTGGCGCGTCTGCGGCCCGGCGGCCAGCGTCTCGACCGAGGCGCCGGTACGGCGGAGCTGCGCCGATAGTGCCGGCAAATCGGCGCCGAGAAGCTGGCTGCGGAGATCGGCGAGGGTGGCGCGGGCCGCGTTCAGCGTGGCGGGAACGGAACCGCCCGGCGCGACCTGTGCGCGAAGATCGCTGACGAGCCCACCGGCATCCCCGACCAGGCGCTTCAGGTCCATGCCGTCCAGCTTGACGAGCAGGTCGGTCACCGCGGTCTGCACCTGGGCGATCGTGCTCGGGACAGACGGGACGTAGTCGTCCGTGGGCGTCCAGGGCAGCTTGTCGACGGGATGCAGTTCCGGCGGCAGGAAATCGAGTTCAAGATACATCACGCCCGTCAGCCCCTGGTTGGCAAGGCGGGCGCGCAAGCCGCTCGCCACCGCCTGCGCCGTTTCGGGCAGCCTGCCGACCCGCTTCGGTTCGATCTTGAAGCGGACCACGATCAGCCGGTAGGTCGGGTCCATCACCTGCTCGGCCTCGGTGGCGCCGTATTCCGCCGAAACGAGACCGATATTGGTGATCCGTCCCAGCGTCACGCCGCGGAATTTCACCGGTGCGCCGACATCGAGGCCCTGCACCGATTCGCGGAAATAGGTCTCGTACATCTTGCCACCGGCGAGCCGGTCGCCGGTGAGGGCCAGGATCGCGCCGATGAGCAACGCGGCACTGCCGACCAGCAGCAGCCCGACACGCAGGAACAGGCCGCGATTGCCGCTCAATGCGGCGTGTCCATGCCGGCTTTCCTCGTCGTGGCGCCACGCCTGAAGAATGCCTGCACGCGCGGATCCTCACTATGGTCGCGCAAATCGCGCGGGCCACCCTGCGCGATCACGCCGCGTGCACCGCGGTCGAGCATCAGGCAACGGTCGCCGATGGTGAGGATGGAGGTGAGCTCGTGCGATACGACGACGAAGGTGGTACCGAGCTGCTGCCGCAGGTCGAGGATGAGCGTGTCGAGGCCTGCCGAGGTGACCGGATCGAGGCCCGCTGCCGGCTCGTCGAGAAACAGCAATGGCGGATCGAGCGCCAAAGCGCGGGCGATGGCGGCGCGCTTGACCATGCCGCCGGAGATCTCCGCAGGCAGCTGGCCGGCAGCTTCGGCAAGGCCGACGAGGCCGAGCTTGGTCAGCGCGATTTCGGCGCGGGCGTCCGGTGGTACGCCGGTGTGCATCTGCAACGGCAGCATGACATTTTCCAGCAATGTCATGCTGCCGAACAGCGCCCCGGCCTGGAACATGACGCCGATCCGGCGCAGCACTTCGGCGGACGGGTCCGCCATGTCGTGTCCGAGCACGCGTACATGGCCTGTCGAGGGGCGCAGCAGGCCGATCATGTGCCGCATCAGCGTCGATTTGCCGCAACCGGAGCCGCCGAGGATGACGAACACCTCGCGTGCATGGACCTCGAACGACACATGTTCGAAGATCGTCCGGCTGCCGTAACGCTGGGCCACGTCGACGGCCTCGATGAGGGTGGCTTGTGAAGCTCCGCTCAAAGCCCGAGCCGGAAAAACAGGATGGTGAACAGGCCGTCGAGGATGATGGTCGCGACGATGCCGCCGACGACCGAGGCGGTGGCGGCCTGGCCCACCGCGCGAGGCCCCTGGCCGGCGCCGAGACCGGAGCGGCAGCCGATCAGCGCCACGGCGGCGCCGAATACCATCGCCTTGGCCATGCCGCCAAACAGATCGGTCAGGCGCACCGCGTGCAGGGTCTGGTTGACCACGGCGACGAGGGGAAACCCGAGCAACCGCATGACCGCGGCCATGCCGGCGAGCCCGGCCAGTTCGAGCAGCAACGCGAGGCCGGGCATGACCAGCATGGCGGCGGCCAGGCGCGGCAGGACGAGCATGGTCATCGGGTCGATGCCCATGGTGCGCACGGCGGCGACCTCGTCGTTCACCACCATGGTGCCGAGTTCGGCGGCAAAGGCCGAGCCGGTGCGGCCGGCCAGCACCACGGCGGCGAGCAGCGGTCCCAGTTCTCGGATCAGGCTGATGGCGACCAGGTTGACGACGAAGATCTCGGCCCCGAAGCGGCGCAGCGGGATGGAGGATTGGAACGCCAGGATCAGGCCCATCAGGAAGCCGAGCAGCAGGATGAGTGGTATGGCCTGCGTGCCGGCGGCGTCGGTGAAGGCCAGCATGTCTATCGGGCGGAACATCCGGTGCCGGGCAGGGGCCCGCACGACGCCCATGGCCACTTCGCCCATGAACGCGACGCCATGCACCGCGCCGCTCCAGGCCCTCAGCGGCCAGGGCGTGGTCTGGCGCGCGGCGGGGGCTGCCTGTGCGATTCGCGCGCGACGGACGAGTTCGAGCAGCGCCAGCGTTTCGGCATTGGCTCCAAGCAGGCTTGCGGTCTCGCCGTGCCGGGTTTCCGCCGCTTCCAGCATGGTGGCGCCGGCGGTGTCGCACGACGGGACCTGCGCCAGGTCGAAAATGAGCGGGCTGCCTTTGGCCGCTTGCGCCTGCTGCATGGTTGGCGTCCAGAGGCGGGCCACCGTATGCAAATCGAGAGCACCATCGAAGGCGATCGTGCCCGGCGGCTTCTTCACTGAAGCGGCGCGTGTCGCGCGAGGCCGATCAGGCTGTCGCCGGCGGTGGCGATGAAGCACAGCACGAGGGCCGCGAGAGAGGGCCACGCCAGCCACCACAGCACGACGCCGGTGAAGGCGCGCGACGGCGACGCACCGCTTGCTGCCGCGGTACCGAGCAATGCCGGATCGAGGCTACGCAACCGCGCCGACAGGATCAGGACGACGAGGGGGGTCGCCAGCACGACGAGGCCGGGCAGGGCGGCAATCGGCGGGCGAGCGGGCGCTGGGAAGAAGGCGGCTGCCTCCGCGTGGAGGGCGGCCAGCAAAAGCGCGAATATGCAGAGCGTCAGGACGAGCCGCCTCGCCGGACCCGCCGCTTGCCATAGTCCGAGTGCCGCGATGCCGCCGAGCACGAGTGCGACGATGGAGGCGATGGCCGGCATCAGGAGTGCGCCCGCCAGCGCATTGGCGACGACAGCATCGCTTGCGTGCAGCAGATCCGGCGGGACGAGCCGGGCGGCGAGGAAGCCGAGCGGCGTTGCTGCGGCGACAAGCAGGGCGAAGCCGAATGCGACCGCGACCAGCAGTAGGGCGCGCTTCATGCTCGTCTCCTGCTGCAAGGCAGTCCTAGTCCTTCCGCCTCCGGAATGCATCGAGGCTCACAACCTGCGGCGCCGCATCGGCTTCGGCAGCGTCGCTCTCGACCGGGCTGGTCGTGCCAGCGGCCGGCGCTTCAGGTGCAGCCTTCACGGCAGGAACCAGCGAGGGCTTCGCTGAAGCCGGGGCAGCGACGCGAAAGCGCAGCCCGTACTGGACATGGGGGTCGACGAAGGCGGAAACGGCATCGAACGGCACCGTCAGAGCCGACAGAATGCCGCCGAACGACAGGCTGACGCCGAAAATGCGCGAGGCTTCGTCGACGACGAGGTTTTCGTATTGATGCTGTAATACGATAGTCATCTCTTCAGGATATTTTTCCCGCAGCCGGGCGGGGATGATCACGCCGGGATAATCGGTCCGGAACGTGATGTAATAATGGTGGCGGCCAGGCAGGCCTTCGGTCGCGGCGTAGGTCAGTGCGCGGCCGACCACATGGCGCAGCGCGTCTTCCATCCACTGGTCGTAGGGCAACAGGCTTTCGGGCGTGGCGCCGACGCCATCCTGTCCGTCACGCTGGTCGTTGTCGTCTTCCATCGATCGCTCTCCGTGGCCCGAGTCATAGCGCGTCCGGCAGGAAGGATGAAAGGGCGGGGGTCCGAATGGCGGAAGCTACAGCTTCGACGAAAGGCCATAGAAGGCGAGCGGGATGAGAGTGGGGGGCATTCTGTTGCCCGGGGCCCCCCTAACCGCGCGTGTCACTGCTTAGGCAGCGATCGCGAGTGCTTCGAAGTTATCGTTTGCACTTGTGTTGTTGACCCGATAACGGCGGTATCATGCCGAGCAAAAGGTAGGTCTTTACCACGCGTGTCGAGCCTGTGTCGTCCCCGTCAACCGGCCCCTCTCTTACGAGACGCTTGCCGGTTCTCGAATGGTGGAGACGCCGGGCACTGCCCCCGGGTCCACAACGCTTATTCCAACTACCGTTTATCACCATAGCCGGCCGAAGCTAGCGGACTGGATATAGGCCTTGCGGGCGCGCGATGCTAGGGGTGTCGTCATGCCGTTTACCGATGACCAGCAGGCCGAGTTGGCCGCCCTGCAGAGCCAATCCGCGCCGACGCGCCGCGCCACCGTTGCCGCCCTCGAGGCGCTGCTCTACCAAGCGGTTCCGCTGCTCGATCACGGCTTCCTGCGCGTCATCGACTATATGGGCGACGACGCCGCCATCGTGCAGGCGGCACGTGTTTCCTATGGAAGCGGCACCAAACGGGTGAGCGAGGATGCCGGCCTGATCCGGTATCTGATGCGGCACCGGCACAGTACGCCGTTCGAAATGTGCGAAATGAAATTCCACGTGAAGCTGCCGATCTTCGTGGCGCGGCAGTGGATTCGCCATCGCATGGCGAATGTGAACGAATATTCCGCGCGCTACTCCGTCATGGACCGCGAGTTCTACATACCCGCTCCCGCACAGCTCGCGGCGCAGTCCGAAGCCAACCGGCAGGGCCGTGGCGCCGTGCTGCAGGGCCAGGAAGCGGCTGAGGTGCTCGCCATGCTGCAGGACGATGCGTCGCGCTGCTACGACCATTATGCCGACATGCTGAACGAGGCGCCGGGCAGCGGCAGGCGCGACGCCGGGCGCCAGGGACTCGCACGCGAACTCGCGCGCATGAACCTCACGCTCAACACCTATACCCAGTGGTACTGGAAGACCGACCTGCACAACCTGCTGAATTTCTGCAGCCTGCGGGCCGACCCGCATGCGCAGTACGAAATCAGGGTCTACGCGGACGCGATCCTGGACATCGTGCGTGTGTGGGTGCCGGCGGCATGGGAAGCATTCCGCGATTACCGGCTCGGCGCCGCCACGTTCTCGCAGCAGATGCTCGGCGTCGTTCGCCGCTTGATT
>CAZZVF010000245.1:0-5313 GCA_964657355.1 uncultured Buchnera sp. | reverse complement strand
GACGTCGATCCGGTCCGCGTCACGCCGTGCCAGGTCGAGCACCTCCGCCGTGCCGAGACGGTCGTGCACGATGACGTCCGCCTCGCCGAGCAGCCGAAGCGCGCGCAGGCTGGCGAGGTCGGCCGCCCCGGGACCTGCCCCCACCAGATGGACGAAGCCGGGCGACGCCCCGGCTTCGCCCGAGACGGCCGCCTCCAGCTCCTCCCGGTAGGCGCTCTCGGCCGCCGCCTCGTCGCCGCCCAGCACAAGGTCGGCCACGCGCCCCTGGAACGCCCGCTCCAGCATGCGCCGCCGCCGTAGCATGTCGGGCAGAAGCCGGCGCGTCTCCTCCTTGAACCGGTCGGCCAGCAAGGCGAGCCGTCCCCAACCCGGCGCCACCCAGGTCTCGATCCTGCCCCGCAGCAGCCGCGCCAGCACCGGCGCCGTGCCGCCGCTGGAAATCGCGATCGTGATCGGGTCGCGGTCGACGATGGCCGGCGTGATGAAGCTGCACAGCTCCGGCCGGTCGACCACGTTCACCGGCACACCGAGCCGCATCGCCTCGGCATGGAACGCGCGCAATTCCGCTTCCGGCGCCTCCGCCCCGATCGCCAGCGCCGCACCCTCGAGACTGAGCCCTGCCGTACCAGCCACGCGTTCCACCACGGCACCCATCGCCTCGAACGTCGCCGCGCGACGGACCGCCGCGTCACCGCTACCCAGGATCACCACCCTGCGGGACGCCAGTTCGAGAAAGATCGGGTAGGCGCGCATGAACTCTCCGGCAGCCTGAAAGCGGCTAGGGCATCATCCGACCAGATGGGGTCACCCGTCGGATAAAGATGCCCGCTAAAACAAAGGAGCTAAAAGATAAGGACCAGAGCACTTTCCGGTCCGCTTACCGACTCAACAGCTCCGGAAATGCTCTGGGCAGGGTGGGCGTGCGCTTCCCCCTTCAACCCGAAGCCGTGATCCGCCTTGCGGCAACCACACCGCACGCGCCCGGTTCTGGCGCCTGACGACGACAGGAGAACGCCATGGCGGACCTCACCAGACGCAGCCTCGTAGGCTCGACCACCGCCGGCCTCGCCGGCCTCGGCCTCATCGGCTCGGCCCAGGCCGCCGAACCCACACCCGACGCCGCCGCCGAGCAACAGCCGCGCGCCTTGTTCGGCAGCGTCTCGGGCGACCGCGTCACTCTGCCGCCGCTCGACAACAAGACCGACCTCGCAGGCCCCACGCCGAACACGCTGCCACCGGGCAAGCGCCTCGGCATCGCCCTCGTCGGCCTCGGCCACCTCTCGCTCGGCCAGATCCTGCCCGGCTTCGCCCAGGCGCGGGAGGTGCGCGTCACCGCCCTGGTCAGCGGCGAACGCGACAAGGCGCGCGCCATCGCAGCCCAGCACGACATTCCCGAAAAGAATATCTACGACTACGGCAATTTCGACAGCCTGAAAAACAACCAAGATGTCGACATCGTCTACATCGTGTTGCCGAACGCCATGCACGCCGAGTTCACCATCCGTGCCGCCCAGGCCGGCAAGCACGTGCTGTGCGAAAAGCCGATGGCGACGAATGTCGTCGACGCGCAGCACATGATCGAAGCCTGCCGCGCCGCTGGCCGCAAGCTGATGATCGCCTATCGCTGCCAGTACCTGCCGGAATACCGCACGCTGATCGGCATGGTGCGCCGCCAGGAATTCGGCCAACTGCGCATGATCGAAGCGTGCAACGGCCAGGACAATGCCGATAACGGCCAGTGGCGCCACATCAAGGCGCTCGCCGGCGGCGGCTCGCTGCCCGACGTGGGACTCTACTGCCTGAACGCCGCGCGCTTCCTGACCGGCGAGGAACCCATCGAAGTCACCGGGCGCATCACCCGCCCGACCAACGACAACCGTTTCCGCGAGGTGGAAGACATCTGCGCGTTCACCCTGCGCTTTCCGTCCGGCGTCGTCGCAGCCTGCACGTCCGGCTACTCGTTTCACGAAAACCGCAGCCTGCGCCTGATGGGAAGCGAAGCCACCGTCGGCATGGACCCGGCCTTCAGCTACGACAACCTCGTCGTGCGCATCGCCCGCCGTAACGGCATGTCGAACGCCATGGAGGAACGCCGCTGGTCGCCGAAAAACCAGTTCGCGCTGGAAATGGACGCCTACGCCCGCGCCATAAGCGACAACCGCACGCCGCTCACCCCCGGCGAAGAAGGCCTGCAGGACCACAAGATCATGCAAGCCATCTATCAATCCGCAGCCGGCGGCAGCCCGGTCAAACTCCCCGCCGCCGAAAAACTCGACGCCACACGCGGGCCGGCGCCGGAGGAAGGGAGTTAAGTCGACATTGATGCATGCAAAGCCAGTATCATGGCTTTGTCTTGAAGATTGCGCCTGAGGGCTCCGCTGCGACGATAGCGTCGTGCCGTAAAGGCCGCCGCTGCAAAAGGTCATGTTGTTTACACGAAGGAATCTTGTTGTCGGCAGCACGAGCCTGGCACATCGATGCCGAAGCAGGAGCCGTCCATCACATCATCGCGTCAGAAAAGAAGGCCGTCCAACCCTGATACCCTCCTCCAGGTGAGCCGGACCGCGGGGCGGGCGGTCGAAGCTGAGTTTGGGATTCCACCACCGAGAAATCCCGCCGAGTTGAAGCAGGTTTGCCTAACGCCCTGCCTCTCTATAGCCTGCGACCTCCAGGTTGTACCACGATCAGACTTGCAAAGGTAAAAATGGCAGACGAGGCAGATGTCAAAACACTTCTGCAGTATTGTCTGCAGGATCACGACAAGACCATTGATCGCTGGTCTCTTTATATCAAGATCTACGACGATCTGTTCTCCCGCTATCGTGCCGATGCCGTTCGTTTGCTGGAGATCGGCGTCCAAAACGGCGGCTCTCTTGCGATGTGGGCGCAGTACTTCGATGCGGCGACGGCAATCGTCGGCTGCGACATCAACCCGGCCTGCGCCGAGCTGCGCTACGAGGATAGCCGCATCCATGTGGTCGTGGGCGACGCGAACTCCGACGAGGCAGCTTCCCGGATCGCGGCGATCAGTTCCCGCTTCGACCTCATCATCGACGATGGCTCCCATCGGTCGGGCGACATCGTCCGCTCCTTCGCCCGCTATTTTCCCAAACTCGGTGACGACGGCCTGTTCGTCGCCGAGGACCTGCACTGTGCCTATTGGGCGGAGTACGAGGGCGGCCTGTTCGATCCCTGGTCGTCCGTCTCGTTCTTCAAACGGCTGGCCGACATCCTCAACCATGAGCACTGGGGCGTGCCGCACGCCAGGGCGGAGATCCTGCGCTCGTTCAACGACCGCTACGGCGCGGCGTTCAGCGAAGCGGCGCTCGCGGAGATCCACTCCGTCCAGTTCCTGAATTCGATCTGTGTGGTGCGAAAGCGGCCGAGTGCCGAAAACCTGCTCGGCCCGCGCTTGGTGGAAGGCCACGAAGAGGTCGCCGAGCCGCTCGCGGCGCGCAGCGGCTCGGTTTCCATCCCGGCCGACCAGGGCGGCAACCCCTGGTCGACGCTGCCGCCTCTGCCGGAAGACGAACTGGTCGGGCTGCGGCACGAGACGGCCGAGCAGATGCGCGTGCTGGAGGAACAGGCGCCGCTCATCGCGGAGCTGAAGCGGCTTCTGGACGACCGCGCGAGTGCGCTGGAGGAGCAGACGCGCGTCGCCGGCGGCCTGCGGCGAGCCCTCGCCGTCAGATCGGGCCAGTTGCAGATCGCGCAGGAATTTTCGCGCAAGCTCGAACTCCGGGCGGCGGCGGAAGGCGCCGCCGCGGCGCTTCGGGACAGCAGCGGAAGACGCGAACACCATCCCGCCGCGGTCTCGGTCGCCGATGCCGCCAGACAGGCGGAGCGGGACGCTCTCCTCGAGGCCGTGTGGCGGTCCACCAGCTGGCGCATTACGTGGCCGCTGAGGTGGGCCGGGCTGCAGGTGCAGCGTGTCAGGCGCACAATGAGCCTGGCCGCAACCTTGTCCGCGCGGCCCGGCGGCATCCCCAGGCTCGTGCGCGGCAGCCTGCGCGTGCTGCGCCAGTACGGGCCGGGCGGATTGCGAACGACCCTGCGCGGCTACGAGAGCGGGACCGCCCCTGCGCCGGCGTCCTTGCATGCGCCCCCGGCGGGGCCGGCAAGCGCGACCCCGCCCATACGAACCGCGCACGGAGAGGACCCGTACGAGGTCATCGCCCGCGCGATCTTCGCCGAGCAACAGGCCGAGCTGTCGCCGGACGCGGCCGCACGGGCGATCGACGGCTTTGCGCATCGTCCGCTGATCTCCGTGCTGATGCCGGTCTACCGGACACCGGTGCAGTGGCTCCGCCGCGCCGTCGAGTCGCTGCAGGAACAGTACTACGCCGACTGGGAACTCTGCGTGGTGGACGACCAGTCCCCGGATAGCGAGCAACGCGACGCGCTGCGGGAACTCGCCGCCGTCGATCCCAGGGTGCGGCCGGAAGTCATGGCCCGGAACGGCGGCATATCGGCGGCGACAAACCGGGCGCTGCAGATGGCGCAAGGCGAGTACATCGCCCTGCTCGACCACGATGACGAGCTCACTCCGGACGCATTGTTCCGCATGGTCGAGGCGCTCAACCGTCAGCCCGAGGCCGACTTCATCTACAGCGACGAGTGCAAGATCGACGACACGCCGGCGCGTCGCCTGTTCCATTTCATATTCAAGCCGGACTGGTCGCCGGAAATCATGTTCAACTGCATGCTGACCAGCCACCTGACCGTCTATCGTCGCGCCTTGGTCGAGCAGCTCGGCGGGTTCCGCAGCGAGTACGACTTCTCGCAGGATTACGACCTGGCGTTGCGCGCCGCGGAAGCGGCCAGGTGCATCGTCCATGTCGAGCGTGTGTTATACTTCTGGCGCGCAATCCCAGGCTCGGCGGCGACCGGGGCCAAGCTCGACGCGCGCGCGACCAATATCGGCGCGCTGAACGCGGCACTGCAACGGCGCGAGATCCCGGGCCAGGCGATGCCGCTGCCCTTCGCCAACTGCGTCCGCATCGCGGTGCCGGCGAGCGAAACCGCCGTGTCGATCATCATCCCGTCGGATTCGTGGCAGAACCTCCGCCCGGCGTTGCAGGCCATCCGCACCGTCACGGACTATCCGAACTACGAGGTTGTCGTGGTCTGCAACGGCCCGCTGGCGGCCCGGTTGGCGGACGAGTTCTTCGGCTGGGACGCGCTGACCCTCGCACCGTACAACAAGCCCTACAACTTCTCCGACAAGTGCAACGAGGGCGCCAGGATCGCCGCCGGCGACGTGCTGGTGTTCTACAACGACGACGTGTTCCCGTTGCAGCGCGACTGGGTCGA
>CAZZVF010000244.1:0-5319 GCA_964657355.1 uncultured Buchnera sp. | reverse complement strand
GGCTTTGCAACACGGCAGGATCGTCGCCGCTCTGCCCTACTTGTTGAACGCGAATGGTGCCGCTGGCTGTACGGCGCTGAAGTTCCGTGAGGGCGGCAGCGTTTGCGGCGGGCACATCGGCGCCAGCATCTATCTGCAAGTCGGCCCAGGGCGTGCCCAGGCCCAAGGCGAGGCCCAGGTTGCGGATTGACGTATTCACGTCTGCCCGGGTTGCTGTAGCAGCTGCTACGGGGGGCGGCGGCACGACAACAACGGTTGCTTCGGGTTCCACGGAATGACTCCTCAGGGTGCTGCCGGAATCGGCCGGAACCGGAACAAGTGAAACCTCCATCAGGGTCCACTTTTGTGCAGTGCGGACTTTCCCGCCTTCGCTCTCTGCAACCTCTGTGGCGCGGTAGCCGATGCTCGCACCGCGAAGGGCGCCGCTCTCAACCAAGGCGCGCGCTGCCGGACTGGTTATAGTGAGCGTTCCAACAATCTTGCCGCCTTCGCTGCGAACGTTGCTCACGAAGCCCAAGATGTCGGAGCAGCCCGTTTGCTTGTGATTGTCCAGGACGGGCAGCCGTTCAGTGTGCAGGCTTACGGCATCCGGACCGGTTGCCAGGTGTTCCATGAATGGGCCGCGCGCATCGCGCCGCTGCACACCCGCACCCGTCGATAGAATGGCCTCCACGGTGCCCGTCTCGGGATTGTACGTGCTGGGCGCGAGCGATGCCCGGCGCAACGTCAATTCGACTGTCGCACTACGCGTGCTCATTTCGACAACCTCCATCCCTTTGGGAGGTGCGGTTTCCCAGCCCGAAATTGTCCTGTTCAAACCAACCGCAAAAAACGCGAAAGCATCGCGCACGCTCTTTGCCCGCATCTGGGATCGCCAAAGTTCCGTACGATCGCGCTTGCCGGTCGCGCGGTAAACGATTGCGATGAAATCTGCTGGTTCACGTTCTAAGCGTTTATTTCGCGCCAACTGCCGGAACTCCTACACGGGGCACGGATTGGGTATCGAAGCTCAGGCCGAGGGCTTCTCGCGCGCCTTGTCGGCTGCAATTTCCGCGTCCAGGGTTTCGATGTTGTACCCGCGCTCCGCCACTGCCTGCCTGCGGCTTTTCAGTCCGGCGGCAATCAACTCCGCCTCGCCTTCAGCGTCTTTAAGCGGGTCAATCATGGGCTGGGCGGGCGGATACCATTCAACCGCTAACCAGCTTTCAGGATCAGTCTCGAAGCCAGGCGCTTCGATCCTGCCGGAAAGAATTTCGAGTGTTAGCCAACGCCTGTAAACCGGCCGCAGGAATTGCGGCACGTGTACGGCAAACTGGCATTGCTCGATACGCGCCCGGAACTCCACCAGGGCAGCGCGTGTGCTGGAATAATTGGCCTGCGATAGATCGCCCGTCCGCAGATACTCGGGCACGCCCAAGCCAGCCGCAACCGAGCGCAGACTCATCTTCAGCTGTTCAATCCCGCTTGTGGATTGCTGCGGGGTGGAGAATTTTATATCGAAACCGGCGGGCAAAATCTTCATCGTGCCCGGCTCCAAGCCACCTTCAAGCACGCTGCCGGTTTGCACTCCGTCAGTGTATGGCGAGGTTCCGGTGCCGTTTTGGTCGATAAGGAACCCGGCGTGCATGGCTGCAACCTTCGCAGCAACAAGCATGGCGTCGGCCAATTGGTCGCCTTCGTTCAAGGCAATAAGTACCGACGTGCCGTCCGGCAGCCCTCGCACTTGCCCTGCAAACTGACTTTTGAAGACGTGGCAGACATCTTCTGCCGGAACCCGGATAGGGGGCGCTACCGACACAAAGGGGATTTGTCCGATGCTTTCGCGCAGCCAATAAGCTACCCGGGTGCCACTCGCGTCGAATTCGATGCCTTCGGTAATTCGGCTGCCGCCGGGCAACGTCCGATTTATCACGTTGTCCAGCGATGCAGCGGGCAGTACGCGAAGCCGTAGCCCATCCGGCGTGTTGAGCAAGAGGATAAGCGACTCGCCGTCCACTGCCCGGCTGCGCTCTCCCAACGCTTGCAGTCCCGACAGGTCTGTACGGCCGTCCGCATCGGCTCGGTGCATCCAGTGTGCCCACGCTACGCCAATGGCAGCCCGCGCGAGAGGATCAGGTACCATGGGCGCGGGCACGATGCCTGCGCCGATCGTGCCAGTCACCAGCGCATCAATCCCGTTCTTGAACCATGGATTGTTGGCGTACGCGGCCTGACTCTTCGCACGCACAGCCCAAAGCGAACCCGCGACTGCGGCGTTGCCCACACCCCAAGCCGATCCGGTTTGACGTGCCCAGGACGCGGCATCGGGCAAGGCACGTATTGCCTTCGACTTTGCAGGCCGAGTCCGAAGAGGCCACATGATGAGGCTAGTTGAGGTTGCGCGAATTGGAGCGGCCAAAAACAGGCTCCAAAAGCTTCGAATTTATGATCGGTTGCAGGACTGGGGCAAGGAGAACTGTTATGGTGGCGCGAGGCAAGAACTCCGGCGGCATGTTGTGCTCAGGTGGTGGTGTAAAATCACTGTTGCACAGAATGGAGACAATCCGACGCTCGCCCGTTTGATCGCTTTTGTAAGCTCTAACCATTAGGCACCACCACTCCCCGCGGGTGGCTCCTACAAGTGCCGCGACAGCATTGGTGCAGCGTGCAAGTGGGTTACTTGGCGTGTCTCGATCCGGATCGCCATTGTACATCGCCATTGAGGCGGAACGGGCAATTTCTAGGTCTGAAAGCCCAACGTCGTACAACTCGATCATCGTAGCTGCTACAACGGCTTCCGTGCAGCCTAGCTTGAACTTTGGCCCAAACCCGCTCGTATTGAGATGTGGGTGTATGAGATGACGTTGAGCTAAGCCGGTGATGCGACTGTGAGCAGGTCGCGTATCATTTCCAGGCGGCGTCAACATGCGCGCCACTTCGGTTACCGTGAGCGAGATGCGCCCAGCGTCCCGAATGAACAGTGGGTCGGCAAGGTCATCTGTCAATTGGGACCGGTTACTCTCGTGCATCGAAGCCTCCGTCCAGTAGAGAGGCTTGCTTCATCAACTCTTTCTCGGAAAGACGCAAGTACTACCTAGCTCTGTCCGGTCTTAATTGTAACAAACCTGCATCCTGCACATATTGCAAGATGAAAACTAAGAAGCAAGTTTGGCTTATACTTACAGCCGCTTAGGGCGTGCGCGCCGATTGCTTCAGTTGCGTTTCTCCAGCCATTTCGACCGAATGACTGATGGCTGCGCTACCCGGCTGCCCGGCGTAGACAGGTCCTCAGCCCGCCGCTCCAGGTTTGGATTGACCAGGTTCCGGGCAGCCATCGCGTAGACGAGGCAGTCCGGGGCTTCCGCCCTCATGCCGGGCTTGCGCTCAAACCGGCGGACCGGCTGCCCGCGTACGTAGCGCACGACGCGGCGCTCAGACGTAAGCTGTTCGTAGTAGGCGGGCTCTAGCGAGTGGCTGAACCGGATGGAGCGGCCTTTGTCCAGCCGTGCCAGGATTTGCGCCTTGAGTCCGTCCACGCCTATCAGGAAGAGCTTGTTGCGACCTTTCGTCTGGGCTGCCTGAACAGCTGGGCGCGTGCCAGCGACACCTTTGCCGGCCACGATATGACGGCCAAACCGTGGTCCGCAGAACGAATAAACGATGTCGGTATGTCCGCCGGACCCTGAGTCGATGATCGCCGCATCAAGCCGTGGCGTCCCGCCGTTTGGGTGTGGCCAGGTGCTGCGCAGTAGCTCGTCCAGTTCAAGCCAAGTGCTGTCATCATGAACGGCTCCCCACACGACGCAATGTGCAAGTATCAGTGCGTCGGTGCGGGTCCAGCCCACGAAGGTGACTTCAAGCCTATCATCTTGCACGTCGACTCCTGCCGTAACGAGCAATACCTCCGGCGGGATTGCTTCCAGGCTCCACGGTTCGGCGCGCGCTGACAACTCGCTTTCGTCCAATTCCTCGGCTGATTCCTTCCACCCTTCGGCGAGGATCGTGTTGACGAAAGTTTGCAGCTGATCGGGCTGCCCCTTCGCGGCGATGAACTCCGCCGCGAGTTTGCCCCACGCGGCATTGGCATGAGGCGAAACAAGGGCGTTGATCTTAAAGCCAGCTCGCCCGATGACCTCGGGGCGTGTCGCGCGCCACTGTCCTGCATCCGTCATTGCGCGCTTGTTCCGCTCCACGATCAGGGCTTCGCAGTGCGGACAGCGGAAGGCGGCCGTTTCAGGGCGATCTGGCTGCCATTCGATATGGCGCCACAATACTTCGGTGAAGGTGCCGCAAGCTGGGCACGGGCACTCGAATACCCGCTTGTCGCTTCGGGCGTACGAGCGAAGCACATTCGACGTTGCCTCGAATGTCGGCGTACTGCCGATGACAATTTTCCGGTTCGCGAAGCTCATCGTGCGGCGCTCCGCTAGTATCAGCGGGTTGCCCTCCGGCCCCGGCTCCATCGCGTCTGCCTCATCGATCAGCAGGATGCGGACATTGTGCCGGCGCAGGTTGCGAGGGGCCTTCGCTGCAATGACTTTCAGGCTCCCGCCCGGGAAGCGACGCGAGAGCAGCGTGTTGCGCCCGCTCTCATCCGCCTCAGCCGCGAGCAACCCAGCCAGAACGGGTGTGGCGTTGAAGATCGGTTCAAGGTCGGAGACAACGTAGTCCCGGCAGTCCGCTTCAGTGGGCAGCAGAAGCAATATCGGGCTTGGCTCATTGGCCACGAAGCTGCCCACGGTTGCAGTGAGCAGGGTAGAGAGCCCGACGCGAACGCTCTTGACCAGCGTGACGCGCTCGTTCGCGGGATCGCTTATCGCATCCGCTATGCCGCGCTGGAACGGCCACAAAGTCACTTTGCCCGGCAGGGCACTCACGTCCTCAGGCAGCCGCAGGTTGGACTCGATCCAGTTGGACAGCACCATGCGGGGCGGCGGGACTAGGACCGTCATGGCACGCTCGCGGCACGCCATGACGGCGGGGCTAATCAACATTCGACCATCGCCTAGCGCAGCCATTTGGCGGCACCTATGTTCTTAGCATTGGGCAAGAGTAGGTAATTCCGATGCGGACCCGCTTGGGCTTCACACGCATGCTGTTGGTTATTTCAGGTTTGTGTTGGATCACGATGGCCTGGATCGAGACCAAAGGATTGTCTAATCCGCAGGTCGCAATAGCCCCATACACTCGACCATTACTGATCAAGGGAGTGATCCGGTACTTCACTCCGGCGCAAGAGAGGTTGGATTGGCTCGGATGGACGGGATTTATGGGAACCTGGGTACTAGAGGGTGTTATGCATTTCTCATAAGCGCTTCTGCGTGTTTGAGCATGTATCCG